>NZ_QWGT01000268.1 GCF_003576405.1 Clavibacter lycopersici | reverse complement strand
GCGGCGGCGGCTGGGGTGGCGGCGGCGGATTCGGCGGAGGCAGCTTCGGCGGAGGCGGCGGCGGATTCGGCGGAGGCGGCGGCGGCGGATTCGGCGGGGGCGGCGGAGGCGGCAGCTTCTAGCGGCCCCGCGCATCACCCGCACGGCACGCACGACCAGGACGACGAGAACGAGAGCGACCCATGATCAACCCATTCCGACGAAGCACCAGACGAGAAGGAGCAGCACCCATGTCCAAGCAGTCCATCCTCGGCCGCATCGCCCAGCTCGCGAAGGCCAACATCAACAACCTCATCGACCAGGCCGAGGACCCGCAGCTCATGCTGGACCAGATGGTCCGCGACTACACGGAGAGCATCCGCGAGGCCGAGAGCGCCGTCGCCCAGACCATCGGCAACCTCCGCATGATCGAGGACGACCACCGCGAGGACGTCCAGGCCGCGCAGGACTGGGGGCGCAAGGCCCTCGCCGCGAGCACGAAGGCCGACGAGTACCGCAACGCCGGCAACACCCCGAACGCCGACAAGTTCGACGCGCTCGCCCGGGTCGCGCTCCAGCGCCAGATGCAGTCCGAGAACGAGGCGAAGGGCGCCGAGCCCACCATCGCGTCGCAGACCGAGGTCGTCGAGAAGCTCAAGCAGGGCCTCGACACGATGCGCGGCAAGCTGCAGCAGCTCTCCTCGAAGCGCGACGAGCTGAACGCCCGCCAGAAGACCGTGCAGGCGCAGTCGCAGGTGCAGGACGCCATGAAGAGCATCGACATCATGGACCCGACCAGCGAGGTCAGCCGCTTCGAGCAGAAGATCCGCCGCGAGGAGGCCCGCGTCCGCGGCGCCGAGGAGCTGCAGGCCTCGAGCCTCGACGCGCAGTTCGAGGAGCTCGAGGACCTCGGCGAGCTGACCGAGGTCGAGGCGCGCCTCGCCGCGCTCAAGTCCGGCGGATCCGCGCCGAAGCAGGTCACGTCCGGCGAGTAGCCGTCCACCCGGATCCACGGGCGCCGTCCTCCGGGGCGGCGCCCGTCGTCGTCCCCGGGGAATTCCGCTCCCGTGGATCCCGTTCCCCTCAGCATGACCAACATCGGAATCATCGGCGCCGGACTCATCGGCAGCCAGCTCGCCCGCCTGTTCACCTCCGCCGGCCACGACGTCGTGATCGCGAACTCGCGCGGTCCGGAGACCCTCACCGACCTGATCGACGAGCTGGGCGACCGCGCCCGCGCCGCGACCGTCGACGAGGTCGCGGAGGCCGGCGAGATCGTCGTCGTGACGATCCCGCTCAAGAACATCGACAGCGTGCCGGTCGCGCCCCTCGCGGGCAAGATCGTGATCGACACCGACAACTACTACCCGGAGCGCGACGGCCACATCGCCGAGCTCGACGACGAGACGACGACGACCGCGGAGATGCTCCAGCGTCACCTGCCCGAGTCGAAGGTCGTCAAGGCGTTCAACCACATCTACGCGGCCGACCTCGTCTCGGACGGGACCCCCGCCGGCACCCCGAACCGGCGCGCGCTCGTCATCGCGGGCGACGACGCCGAGGCGAAGGCGACCGTCACCTCGATCCTCGACTCCTTCGGCTACGACACCGTCGACGCGGGACCGCTCGCCGAGGGCTGGCGCATCCAGCGCGACACCCCCGGCTACGGCCCGAAGCTCGACGCCGACGGCCTCCGCCGGGCGCTGGCCGAGGCGAAGCGCTACCGCGACATGTAGCACCGGGGCGGGATGCGAGTCCCTCCCCCGTCGATGCCCGTCGCCCGCGGCCGAGACCGCAGGCGGCGGGCATCGCCATGTCCGGCCCCGCACGCGATACTGAGGTGTGCCCGCCTCCTTCGTCGTCGTCCCCCAATGGCAGGGCTCGGGCTCGTCCCGCGCCATGAGGCTCGCGGACGGGGCGGAGGCGATACGCGGCGACCTGCCCGCATCCGCCACGCACGTCGTGGACGTGCCGGTCGAGGCCGGCGAGTCGCTCGGCACCGGGGTCCTCCGCTACGCGTCGCTGCTCGCGGTGCGCACGCGCCAGGAGGCCGCGCTCCGGGCGGCGTCGGCGTCCGGACAGGGCCCGCTCATCACGGTGGGCGGCGACTGCGGCGTGGAGATCGCGTCCATCGGGCACGCCGCCCGGGAGCATCCCGGCCTCGCGGTCGTCTGGCTCGACGCGCACGCCGACCTCAACACCCCCGCGTCGTCCCCCACCGGCGCGTTCCACGGGATGGTGCTGCGCGCCGTCGTCGGCGAGGGCGTCGACGGGCTGGACCTCCCCGCGGGCGCCGTCACGACCGACCGCGTCGTGCTCGCCGGGGTGCGCGCGCTCGACGACGCCGAGTCCGACCTCGTGGACTCCCGCGGCATCGCGCTCATCGGCGTCGACGCCATGGGCCCCGAGGCGCTCGTCGCGGCCGTGACCGCCACCGGCGCCACCGAGGTCTACGTCCACGTCGACCTCGACGTGCTCGACCCGGGCGGGATGTCCGGCGTCGGCTACCCCGAGCCGTTCGGGCTCGACGTGCAGGTCGTGACCGAGTCGATCAAGGCGCTGCGCCGGTCGTTCGGGCTCGCGGGCGCCGGGATCACCGAGTTCGCGCCCTCCTCCCCCGCGGCTGCGGTGGAGGACATGGGCACCATCCTGCGGATCATCGGGGCGCTGACCGGGCCGGTCTGATCCGCCCGGAGGTCGCGCCGGGCCGCCCGCCCTGCGAGGCTGGGACGGACGATCGAAGGAGACCGCCGTGAGCGACGACGCCCGCACCGCACCCCCCGCCCAGCCCCGGTCCGAGACCCCGGCCGACGACGCGCCCCGGGTGCGCGTCGAGCGCCGCGGCCATCTGCTGCTCATCGGCCTGGACCGGCCGGCCAAGCGCAACGCCGCCGACATGCGGATGCTCCGCGAGCTCGCGAGCGCGTACGGCCTGCTCGACCGCGACCCCGAGCTCCGGGTGGGCGTCGTGCACGCGATCGGCGACCACTTCACGGGCGGGCTGGATCTCGCGGACGTGGCCCCGCACATCGGCCGCGGTCCCGGCGGCGGCCTCGACACGGTGCCGGACGACGGCGTCGACCCGTGGCGGATGGCCGGCGACGGCGTCGGCAAGCCCGTGGTGCTCGCGGTGCAGGGCACGTGCCTCACGCTCGGGATCGAGCTGGCCCTCGCGAGCGACGTCGTGGTCGCGGCCGCCGGCACGCGGTTCGGGCAGATCGAGGTCGCACGCGGGATCCTCCCCTTCGGCGGCGCCACCCTCCGCTTCCCGGCGGTCGCGGGCTGGGGCGACGCGATGCGCTGGATCCTCACGGGCGACCTCTTCGACGCCGAGGAGGCCCGGCGCATGCGCGTCGTGCAGCTCGTGGTGCCCGACGGCGAGCAGCTCGACGCGGCGATCGGGATCGCCGAGCGCATCGCCGCCCAGGCCCCGCTCGCCGTGCAGGCGACGCTCCGCAGCGCCCGCGCCGCGCTCCGGGTCGGGCCCGAGGCAGCGG
>NZ_QWGT01000267.1 GCF_003576405.1 Clavibacter lycopersici | reverse complement strand
CCTCGCGCTCACCGGCGCCGTCCTCGTCGCGCTCACCGCCTGCGCCGCTCCTGCCGCGTCCACCGGAGCCGGCGCGACGGGCGCGGGCGGCGCCGCCGACACGGCCGCCACCGGCTACACGACGTCGCGCACCATGCCCGAGGGCAAGGGCAGCGGCCAGCCCGACGGCGTCTTCCCGCGCACCGTCGTCCACTTCGCCGGCACGACCACGATCCCCGCGGCGCCCCAGCGGGTCGCCGTCATCTCGACCGGCCAGGCCGACGCCCTGCTCACCCTCGGGATCGTCCCGGTCGCCTCCACCGCGGCCGACGGCGCGGCCGTCGTCCCCGACTACCTCACGCGCGCGTTCCCGGAGGACGCCGACGCGCTCGCCGCCGTCGCGCCCCTCGGCGACCGCATCTCGCCCGACATCGAGAGCGTGGCGGCGGCGAAGCCCGACCTGATCCTCATGAACGTCACGGGCAAGGACGCGGCGTCGCTCTACGCGAGCCTCTCCTCCATCGCGCCCACGGTCGCGACGCAGGGCACGGGCCTCTACTGGAAGCAGGACCTCCTGCTCCTCGCCGACGCGGTCGGCCGCACCCAGCAGGCCGCCTCCTGGCTCGACTCCTACCAGTCCGACGCGGCCGCCTTCGGCGCGGGCGTCGCGGCCGGCACCACCGTCTCCTTCGTCCGCTCCTCGGCCGACCGCCTGCGCGTGTTCGGCGTGGCCTCCTTCTCCGGATCCGTCGCGGAGGACGCGGGCCTCGCGCGCCCCGAGGCGCAGGACTTCGCCGACGCGACCTCGCGCGACATCAGCGAGGAGCAGATCGACCTGGCCGAGGGCGACCACGTGTTCGCGGGCGTCCAGGGCGGCGACGAGCGGGCGCTCACCGGCCTGCCGCTGTGGCCGACGCTGCAGGCGGTCGCCGACGACGCCGTGACCTTCGTGGACGACGACGTGTTCTACCTCAACACCGGCCCCACCGCGGCGCGCGCGGTGCTCGACGCGATGGAGTCCGCGCTCGGCTGATCCGCGCGGCTACGCGTCGCCGGGGATCCGCAGCTTGAACCCCACGTGCGAGGGCGCGTACCCGAGCCGCTCGTAGAAGCGGTGGGCGTCGCCGCGGGCGGCGTCCGAGGTGAGCTGCACGAGGGCGGCGCCGAGGGCGGGCGCCGCGGTGTCCGCGACCCAGCGCATCATGGCGCGGCCGATGCCGGCGGACCGCAGGTCGCGACGCACGCGCACCGCCTCCACCTGGAGGCGCGTGCTGCCGCGTCGGGCCATGCCGGGGATCAGCGTCAGCTGCAGCGTGGCGACGACCGCGCCGTCCCCGTCGGTCGCGACGAGCAGGTCGTTCGCGGGGTCGGCGACGATCCTCTCGAGCGCGCGGCGGTGGAGGTCGGCGTCGCCCGGCTGCACCGCGTCGCCGCGCGCGGCGCTCACCTCGTCGTCGGCGAGCAGGTCCATGAGCGGGTCGAGGTCGGCGGGCGTCGCGCGGCGGAGGGTCACGCCGTGGACGCGCGCGAGGAGCGGGACGGGGAGGACGAGGGGTGCGAGCACGCCCCCATCCTCCCCGCCTGCCGCCGCGCGGGCTAGGCCGTCGCCGGGCCGGACGCGCCCGACGCCCGCGCCACGTGCGCGAGCAGCCGCTCGACCAGCATCCGGCGCAGCTCCACCGACGACCAGCCGTGATCCGCGCCCGCCACGGCCGTGAAGGTCGCGCCCGGCATGAGCTCGCCGTACCGCTCGCCGTAGGGGACCGGCACGATCTCGTCGGCCGTGCCGTGCAGCACGTCGACCGGCCCGGCGTATCCCGCGACCGGCCCGTAGACGTCGACGCCCGCGAGCACCTCGTCCGGGAAGGCCATCCCGAGGCCCATGCCGCCGAGGTCGACGACGCCGCGCTCGCGGGCCACGGCGAGCGGCAGGTGCATCACGCGGCCGTGCACCGTGATGTCGTCCACCACGACGCCCGCCGGCGACCAGAGCGTGAGGCTCGCCACGAGCTCGGGTGCGCGCGCCGCGGCCAGCGCGGATTCGACGGCGCCGAGGCTGTGGGCGACCACGTGCACGGGTCCGCCGGCGTCCCGGGCGAGGGCGCGGATCATCGCGGACACCTGGTCGACCTCGTCGAGCAGGCGCACGTCGGCGAAGTCGCCGTCGCTCACGCCGTGCCCGAGCCGGTCGTACGCGCGCGCCGCGGTGCCGGACGCGGCCAGCGCCCGGGCGACCGGCACCCACAGGCCGTGGCCGCCGGTGCCCGTGTCGCTGAAGCCGTGCACGAGGAGCGCCGCGGGGGCGCCGTCGCGGACGGTGCCGTGCTCCCAGCCGCGGAGGGTGCGCCCGCCGTGGTCGAGCGCGAGCGGGGCGACCCGGGCGGCGGCCCGGTCCATCAGTTCCGCCGGTCGGCGAACCCGGTCGGGAGGTCGCCGGGGGCCGTGTCGACGACGGTCTCGTCGTCCGCGCCCACGAACTCGTCGAGGGTGATGTGCGCGAACTCCGGCACGACGTAGATCGGGTAGGTGGGGCCCGCGTCGCGGTGGGCGCGCATCTCGTCGAGGTGGTCGTTCTGGAACAGGACGGTCTTGGACCCGTCCTCCTCCACCCAGCGCGGGAAGAAGATCGTGCCGTGCAGCACGCGGGCCGCCGGGATGATGTTCACGACGACGCTGGTGCCCGTGGGCTCGTTCCACGAGACCTTGAAGACGCCGTCGGCCAGGGCGACGAGGTCGACCGTCTGGTCCTTCACCCAGCGGCCGCCGACCATGCCCGTGTGGATGCGGTAGTCGATGGTCGTGGCGTTCTTCACGTACATCTCGTACTGCCAGCCGTTGGCGTACGTGTAGATGAGGCGGTGGCCGACGAGGGGGCTGAGGTCCTGAGCGGGCACGGGGTGCTCGACGCTCGTGGTGATCGTTGTCATGCGGGCATCCTGACACCGGATTGCGTTTGTCACAAGCGCATCTGGCTGGGTATCCTCGGTGCATGCCATCCGACCCGACCGACGCCGAGCTCGCGGCGGTCGCGCGTCGGCTCGGCTCGGAGCTCGGGCCCTTCCGGCGCCGCCTCATGAACGCGTCGCGGAGCGCGGCCGACCTGCCGGACCTGCCGGACGCGCAGGTCGAGGTGCTCCGCCGTCTCGAGGCCATCGGCTGGGCCACGCCCACCCTGCTCGGCCGCGCGCTCGGGCTCGCGCGCTCGACCGTCAGCAACCTGATCCTCGCGATGGAGCGCGACGGCCTCGTCGACCGGCGCCTCGCGAAGGGCGACGGCCGCAGCACCGAGGTGGGCCTCACGGATCACGCGCGGGATCTGCTGCGCAGGTTCGACCGCTCGGCCGAGGGCGTGCTCGTGGGCGCGCTCCGCGGACTCACGGCCGCCGAGCGGCATGACATCGCCCGTGCGCTGCCCGCCCTCGAGGCCCTGCACGCGGCGATCGGCGGGGAGCCCGCGCCGGCGGCATCCGCGGTGCGCGATGCCGCCGCGGACGCGACGACGCG
>NZ_QWGT01000266.1 GCF_003576405.1 Clavibacter lycopersici | reverse complement strand
GGGCCGGGGATCGCGCCGTCGCCGTCGTCGCCGTCCGCGAGCGGCCAGCCGAGCTCGGTGCGGCCCTCGCCGCCGTCGGCCGGGAGCTTCACGTGCCAGCCCGCGTCGTGCCCGCCCTCGCGGCGACGGAGGATCATGCGGCGGTCGGCGAGCGCGTGGTCCGCGGTGTCGAGGTAGACGGCCACGAGCGTGACGGGATCCGCCGCCCGTGCCTCGGCCACGCCCTCGACGCCGTCGAAGGCCGGGACCGGCACCCCCTCCGGGACGTCGTACTTGCGCTCGATCTCGACGGAGGATGTGTGCACCATCCCCCCTGTGTAGCGCACCCGGCCGGACGCGGCCAGCCGCCGAGCGCCGACGGGCACCGCCGCGGGCGCCGGCCCTCCTGGCGTGGGTCAGACTGGCGGACATGCCCATCCGCCCGCGCCGCGCCGCTCCCGACGACGCCCCGCAGCAGGCCGACCTCGACGAGGCCGCCCTCCACCGCCGCCAGCGCATCGGCCGCGAGCTCGGCTGGTACGCCTGCCGCCGCGCCGTCTACGGGTTCATGAAGCACCGCGGCATCGACATGGCCGCGAGCCTCACCTTCTACTCGACGCTCTCGCTCGTCCCCGCTGCGGTCGCGGTGCTGAGCCTCATCGGCCTCGTCGGCGACACGCGCGCGGGCGTCGAGGGCGTCCTCGGCGTGCTCACGGCGGTGCTCGGCGACTCCGCCGTCGACGTGATCCGCGACCCGGTCGAGCAGCTCGCCGACGGCCCGCGCTCGGGCATCGCCTTCACCGTGTCCTTCCTCGGCGCGCTCTGGACCTCGGCCGCGTACGTCACCGCGTTCGGCCGCGCGATGAACCGCGTGCAGGAGACGGAGGAGGGCCGGCCGGTCGTGAAGTACCGGGCGCTGATGCTCGGGGTGACGATCGCGCTGCTCGTGGTCAGCGTCGTGATGGTCGGCATGCTGCTGCTCACGGACGACGGCGCCCGCGCGCTCGGGCAGCAGCTCGGCCTCGGCGACACGACGCTCGTGGTGTGGGCCGTGATCAAGTGGCCGCTGCTCGCGGCGCTGCTGACGGGGATCATCGGGGTGCTGTACGCGGCGACCCCGAACCTGCGCCGCCGCCGCGTCGACCTGCTCACGTGGGGCAGCCTCGTGGCCATCGTCGCGTGGGGCCTCGGCACCGCCGGCTTCGTCTGGTACGTGACGACCATCGCGACCTACGAGTCGACCTACGGGGTGCTCGGCGCGGTGATCGTGCTGCTGCTGTGGCTCTACATCGGGAACCTGTCGCTCGTGCTCGGCGGCGAGCTCGACGTGGAGATCATCCGCGCGAGGCAGCTGCAGGCGGGCATCCCGGCCGAGCACGCGCTGCGGCTGCCGGTCCGCGACACCACCCGCGCCGACCGGCTCGCACGCCGCCGCGCCCTCCTCGAGGACGAGGGGCGGCGCCTGCGCGAGGCGCGCTCGGGCCGGGACGAGACGGCCTCGGAGGAGCGCCGGGCGGATGCCCCGCCGACGCTCCCCGAGGACGACGCCCGGGAGGTGCGGGTCAGGCGGAGGCGCTGGTCCGCACGACCATCTTCCCGACGTTCTCGCCGCGCATGAGGCCGGTGAAGGCCTCGAACGCGCGGTCGATGCCGTCGATCACGGTCTCGTCCGCGGTGATCCGGCCCTCGGCCAGCCACGGGCCCATCTTCGACGCGAACTCGGGCGCGAGGTCCTGGTGGTTGCCGAGGGTGAAGCCGCGGAGCGTGAGCCCGCGCGTGACGATGCGGCCCGTGTTGCGGATCGCGATCTCCTCGCCTGTGGAGTTGTAGGTCGAGATCGACCCGCAGTTGGCGACGCGGCCGAAGTCCTTGAGGGCGCCGAGCGCGGCCGAGAGGTGGTCGCCGCCGACGTTGTCGAAGTAGAGGTCGATGCCGTCGGGCGCCGCCTCCGCGAGCTTCGCATCCAGGTCGCCGCCGTGGTAGTCGAACGCGGCGTCGAAGCCGAGGTGCGACGTGAGGCGCTCGACCTTCTCCGCGGATCCGGCGCTGCCGACGACGCGCGAGGCGCCGAGGAGGCGGGCGATCTGGCCGACCATCGAGCCGACGGCACCGGCCGCGCCGGAGACGAAGACGACGTCGCCCTCCGTGATGGACGCGATGCGGGTGAGGCCGACGTAGGCGGTGAGGCCGGTGAGGCCGAGCACGCCGAGGTGGGCGGACGACGCCACGCCGGGCACCTCGGGGACGGGGCGGAAGCCCGCGGCCTGTCCCTGTGCGACGTCGCGCCAGCCGAGCATGTGGCTGACGAGCGTGCCGACGGCGAGGTCGTCGGAGCGGGACTCGACGACGCGGCCGACGGCGGATCCGGTCATGGCCTCGTCCAGCTGGAAGGGCGGCACGTAGGACGGCACGTCGTTCATGCGGCCGCGCATGTAGGGGTCGACGGAGATGAACTCGTTCTCGACGCGGACCTCGCCGTCCTGCAGGTCGGGGAGGTCGACCTCGACGCGGCGGACGTCGTCGGGGGTGGGCTCGCCGGTGGGGCGCTTCGCCAGCTGCCACTGGATGCTGCGTGCAGACATGGGTCTCCTTCGTTCTCGGGTGCGGGCGGTCGGACGGCCGGCCCGCGGCGCTCGTGGCGCGGCCCCACCCTTCCACCGCCTGCTGGATGCGACACCCAGCGAGCCGTGGCCTCGTGAGGGGGCGGCCGGGCGCGTCGCCCGGCCGTCCCCCTCCCCGCGTGCGGCTACGCGGCGGTCGACGCGGAGCGCTCGGCGACGTGCGCGGCGAGCACGTCGCGCACGCCCGTCCAGGTGTGCTCGCCGAAGCGCTCGAGGTCGACGTGGTGCAGCTCCGCCTCCCCGCTGTACATGCTCACGAGGTACTGCATCCCCTGCCAGGCGGGGAAGGCCTCCTGCTCGTCGCGTCCGACGCGGCGCATCGCCTTGCTCGCGGTGCCGAGGACGCCCGTGGTGCCCGCCCACTGCAGCGCGAACGGCGTGCCCGTGATCTCCGTCATGGTCCGCGCGAGGTCCCGCGCGGTGACCCGGTCGCCCGCGACCTCGACCGCACGGGGCGCGTCGTCGTCGAGCGCCACGAGCGCGACCACGCGCGCCGTGTCGTCCTTGGTGGTGAAGTCGAGCACCTGGTCGGCGGACGACCAGTAGAGGACGCGGCGCCGGTCGAACAGCACGATGGGCGCCTGCCCGGTGAGCATGTCGGCGAACGCGCCGATGAACACCGAGGTCGCGCGCACGGGCGCCGCGTCGAGGTCGGCCGCGAACTCGCGCCGGAGCTCGAAGTTGCGGTTGCTGCCGGGCGTGACCCGGCGGTAGTCGGCGGAGTAGTCCGAGGGGATGAAGCGCGGCACCCCGGCCGCGACCGCCGCGGCGAGGAGCGCGCGCTGCGCTCCCACGATCACCGCGCGGGCGCCGCTGACCGCGGAGACGACGACGCGCGCGCCGGCGACCGCGCGGATCAGCGCGGCCCGGTCGGTGTAGGCGGCCTCCATGAT
>NZ_QWGT01000265.1 GCF_003576405.1 Clavibacter lycopersici | reverse complement strand
GTCGCCGCCATCACGGGGCTGGCGCCGGCGGGCACGCTCCCCGACGACGTGACCGTCGTCGCCGTCCGGCGCACCGCCGCGGCCGACGCAGCGTGACGGGACGGCGCCGACCGGCGCGGTCCGCCAGGAGCCTCAGCCGATCGTGACCTCGAAGCCCGCGACGCTGCGGGTCACCGTGCCCGTGGCGAGCTCGACGAGGAGCGTGGTCACGGTCGTGTCGCGCGGGTTCCTGGGGTAGTCGTCGCTCGCACCGCGCGCGGGGTCGGGAACCGTCTCGAGCAGCGCGAAGCGGCCGTTCGGGGTGACGGAGAGGCCCGTGATGCGCGTCGCGGGATCCGCCGGGACGTAGACGTCGGTCGCCCGGCCGTCGCGCACGACCACGAGGCGCTGCGTCGCGGTGCCGGTCGCGGGATCCAGCGCCGTGCGCACGCGGAGCACCGCGCCGTCGTCGCCGGGCACGAACGAGATGGCGCCGTCGTACTGCAGGTCGGCGCCGCCGGTCTCAGTGGGGAGCTGCGTCTGCTGGGCCGTGCGCAGGTCGATCTCGGTGGTCGAGCCGGGGTCCGTGACCGCGAGGCGGGTGCCGTCCGCCGAGAACGGACCGAGCGTCCCGTGGCGGCCGAGCGGGACGATGGGGGAGGATCCGTCGACCGTCACGAGGGAGAGGTCGCCGTCCTGCCCGTGCGCGACCAGCTGCGGCCGGCCCGGCACGAATCCCCAGGCCTGCGCGCTGAGCGGCTGTCCGTCGAGGCCGAGCACGGGCGTCGGCGCGGCGCCGGCCCCGACGTCGTCGACCATGAGCGTGTCGGCGTACGGCCCGCCGTCCGCGCTCGTGAAGCGGAAGCCGACCGTGGTGCCGGTGTCCTCGGCGTGGAGGTCCTGGAACGTGCCGCGGCCGGGGAGCGGCAGGTCGACCTGGCCGGATCCGTCGAGGGCCGCGAGCACGAGGCCGTTCGTGCCGTCGTCCTGGAGGATCGCCACGACGAGGGAGTTCCCGACGACCGCGTACTCCTGGATCTTCGTGGCCTCGAACACGGCGTCGCTCGCGCCGCCGCCGGTGCCGGTGCCGGCCACGCTCTGCCGCACGATGCGGTCGTCCTGCTGCTCGCCGCCGCGGACGAGCACGTACATGCCGGGGTCGCCCGTGCGGAACGCCGTGCGGAGGTCCGACGCGGGCCCGCCGCCGATGCCCTGGACGCCGTCGATCGCGACCGTGTAGTCGGCGTCGTAGGCGAGCGGGCGCGTGAGGTCGATGATGATGCGGTCGGCCTGCGTGTCGACGGTGAAGTCGGCGCCGGGCTCCATCCGGATGCGCGAGGCGTCGACGGGCTGGATCGGCCGGTTGGCCGCGAGCACGATCCGCTGGCGGGACTGCTGCACGACGGCGAGCGGATCCACGTCCGTGCGCACGAGCCGCGGCCCCTGGCTGCCGGCGACCGCGAGCAGCCCGCCGCAGGCGAGGACGAGCACGAGGATCACGGCGGTGAACGCCCGGCGGAAGGCGCGCCGGGATGCGGGGGCGTCGGTCACGGGCGGCTCAGTAGACGTAGGGGTCGGCGGGCTGGTCGACGGGCGTCACCGTCTGCGGCATGACGGCGAGCGGCTGTCGGCTCTTGGCGCTCGGGTTCGACGCGAACGGTCCCGTGACCTCGACCCACTCGTCGGTCTGCAGCGTGGACTTCCAGCCCGGCTGGTACACGGGCACGCCGACGGGCTGCGCGTCGACGGCGCAGCACGTGACCACGAAGCGGGTGACGTAGAAGACGTCGTCCGGGTCGTCGGGGTCCGCGCTCACGAACCCCGTGATGTCGACCGACTTCGAGGTGAAGAAGGTCGGATCCGTGGTCTGCGCGAGCAGCTGCGACCAGTCCTTGACGCTCAGCGTGGAGAAGTCGCTCGTGCCGAGGAGCTCCTGGTCGGGCGCCGCGTCGGACGCGACCGAGCTCGAGTTGAGGGCGCGCTGCGTCACGGTGCTGTTCGTCAGCGTGCGCGGCGGGAGGACGAGGACGGCGACCACCGTGATGGTCACGACGGCGGCGACGGCCACGCGGGAGGCGCGGGCGCGGAGGGGGGCGCGGCCGGCGGCGGGCTCCGCGGCGAGGTCACCCAGCGCGGCGGATCCGTGGTCGTGGTCGTGCTCCTCCGCCGCCTCGGCGGGCCGGAGCGCGAAGCCGGCCACGGTCGCGACGAGGCCGACGACCGCCATGATCCCGGTGAACACGAAGTAGCGCGGGTGGATGTAGAGGCCGAGCTGGCCGGTGATCGTGAGCCACAGCGTCGAGACGATGCAGGCCGCGAGGAGCACGAGGCCCACGGTGGAGGAGGCGCGGCCGCCCGCGGCGCGACGGCGACGGGTGGACGCGGTCCGGTCGCGGGGCTCCCGGTCGTCAGGCGATGGCATTGACACCCCATCCCAGCGCGAGGCTGATCAGCGCGACGACCGAGGTGATCATCACGAGCGTGCGGGTCGAGTAGGTGGTGCGCATGAGCGCGAGCATCTTCACGTCGATGACCGGCCCGAACACGAGGAACGCGACGATGCCGCCGGGCAGGAACACGGATCCGAACGAGAGCACGAAGAACGCGTCCACGTTCGAGCAGACCGAGACGACGAACGCGAGCAGCATCAGCGCGAGCACCGACAGGATCGGGCTGCCGCCGAGCGTGACGAGCACCTCGCGCGGCACCGCGACCTGGATCAGGCCGGCCAGCAGGGATCCGATGACGAGGGCCGGCATGATCGTCGTCGCCTCGCGGCCGAACAGCGAGATCGACTTCCGGACGCGGGCGCCGCCGTGGGCGTGCGTGTCGGGGAGGGCGCACTCGGCGCGGAACTCGTCGGTGAGGAGCCGGTCGGGCTCGGGGTGGAGGCTGAACAGCCAGCCGACGACGTTCGCGATGAGGAAGCCGCCGACCAGACGGGCCACGAGGATCCAGCCGTCCCAGCCGAACGCCGCGTGCGTCGTGATGATGGTGATCGGGTTGAGGATCGGCGCCGCCAGCAGGAACGTGATCGACTCCGGCACCGTGAACCCGCGCACCACGAGGCCGCGTGCCAGCGGCACGTTGCCGCACTCGCAGACGGGCAGCGCCATGCCGAGGAACGAGATGCACGCGCGGCGGGCGAACGGGTTGCGCGGGAGGCGGCGCTCGATGACGCCCGGCGGCACCCACACCTGCACGACGATCGAGAGCACGATGCCGAGGATCACGAACGGCAGCGACTCGACGATGACGCTGACGCTGAGGGTGACCAGGTCCTGGAGCCGGTCGGGCAGCAGGCTGTCGCCGAGCGCGGGGGAGGCGGCGCGGAGGGCGAGCAGGAGGAGCACGAGGGCGAGGCCCGTCGCGAGGCCGGTGCGGAGGCCCGTGGGGGTGGCGCGGGCGGGGCGCGGGGCGTCGTGGTCGTGGTCGTGGTCGTGGGGGTGCGGGTGGTCGTGGTCGGCGCGGGTGGCGGTGGCTGTGGCGGTGAAGGCCGTGGTGGATCCGGCGCCGGGGTCGTCCGCGCGGGCGCGGCGGCGGTCGCGGGCGCGC
>NZ_QWGT01000264.1 GCF_003576405.1 Clavibacter lycopersici | reverse complement strand
GGCACCACGCCCGCCGAGCGCCGCGACTTCGCGCGCGCCGAGCTCGCGGCCGTGCGCGCCGACGTCACCCGCCGCCATCTCGTGCGCGCGCTCTGGCAGGCCACCTGGCCGCACGACCGGCTCGTGCTCGGGGCGTCGCGCCTCATCCGCGAGGCCGACCGGGCGCTCCCCGGCAAGCGCGTGCGCGTGCACGCCAACCGCGGCCTCGCGGGCATCGACGGCACCGTCTCCACCGGGTTCGGCATCGCGCTCGCGTCGCAGGCGGCATCCGGCAGCGCGGCCGCCGGGATCACGCGCGTGCTCGTGGGCGACCTCACGCTCCTGCACGACGTCGGCTCGCTGCTCGTCGGCACGGGTGAGCGCGTCCCGCGGATCCAGGTGATCGTGGGCAACGACGGCGGCGGCACCATCTTCGACGGCCTCGAGGTCGCGAACACGGCCGCGCCGGCGGCCATCGACCGCGTCATGTTCACGCCCCAGCGGGTGGACCTCGCCTCCCTCGCGCGCGCCTACGGCTGGACGTACCTGCGCGCCGCGACCCACGGCGAGCTGGAGGCCGCCCTCACGACCGCGTCCGAGGCGCCGCTCCTCATCGAGGTGCCGCTGGCGCGGTAGCGGATCCGCCGGTCCAGGCGCCCGGGGCCCGGCTCAATCAGGGATCGCGCCCCGCCACGTCCGCAGCGCCCGGCGGTCGGCGTCCGCGAAGCCGGCCGCGTCGAGGAACCGGTCGAGGTCGATCCCCGCCATGGCCTCGCGGAACGCCGCCTCGCTGGTCGTGCCGCGCTCGGCGAGGAACTCCGCGATCGCGGGCTCCAGGTCCTGCTGGCCCGTGTTCGCCGACCGCTCCCGCCCGAGGCGGATGCTCTCCAGGTAGTCGTCGACGATCTCGTCCGGCTCGGCGCCCACCGCGAGGAGGAGCAGCAGGGCGACGAGGCCCGTGCGGTCGCGACCGGCGCCGCAGTGGAAGAGGACACCGCCCGCGGGGGCCTCGAGGATCGCCCGCAGCGCGGATCCGGCCCGGTCCGGCAGCTCGGCGAGGTGCGGCAGGTAGTAGAGCGGCGTGCCGACGAGGCCGGTGTCCCAGTAGGGGACCCAGAAGTCCGGGTGGTCGTCGAGGCCGTCGAGGTCGACGTGCGTGACGTGGATCCAATCGGGGCGCGGGTGCGTGTCCCGGGCGCGCTCCGCCGGCTGCCGGAGGTCGAGCACCGTGCGGTAGCCGAGCTCGCGCAGGCGCTCCCAGCCGGTGTCGGTGATGAGGTCGGCGTCCTCGCAGCGTGCGAGCGCGCCGGTGGGGGTGGCGCCGCCGGAGCGGAGGCGGATGCCGCCGAGGTCGCGGGCGTTGACGAGGCCGTCGATCGGGATGGCGCGGTCGGATGCGGTCATCGACCGAGTCGACCACGCCGGCGAGCGGCTCCGCATCATCCTCGGGAGGGGGACCGCCGCCGGGTGCCGCGGTCAGGACGTGTAGTACCCGGCCTCGATGTCGTCGAGCAGGGTCGGGCCGGTCGGCTCCCAGTCGACGAGCTCCCGGGTGGCGGCGTTGGACGCGGGCTGGTCGCCGCCGAGCAGGGCGCCGAACACGCCCAGCTGCTCCGGGTCGACGGCCGACGCCGTCAGGCCGGTCTGCCGCGCGATGGCCTCGGCGACCTCGCGCATCGCCACGCCCTCCTCGCCCACGGCGTGCAGCACGCTGCCGGCGGGCGCGGTCTCCAGGGCGATGCGGAACAGCCGTCCGGCGTCGGTGATGTGCACCGCCGGCCACCGGTTCGTCCCGTCGCCGACGTAGGCGGCGGTCCCGAGCTGGCGGTCCAGGCCGACGAGCGCGGCGATGAGGCCGTTGCGGTCGCCCTGCCCGTGGACCGTGCGCGGCATCCGCACGAGCCCGGAGCGGATGCCCCGCTCCGACAGGGCCAGCACCGCCCTCGCCGTGCGGGAGCGCACGCCGGCGGGGCCCGCGGGATCGAGCTCGTCCTGCTCGGTGGCGAGCTGCCCGAGGCTCGTGGGGGTGCCGGACGCGGCGGAGAACGCCTTCCCCGTGCCCTCAAGCGCGTCGCCGATCCGCTCGACGAGGCGCACCTCGTTGTCGACCGTCTCGTCGAACGCGTCGAAGTCGAGGGTGAACGCGAGGTGCGCGGTGGCGTCCGCCGCCAGCGCCTCGGCGACCAACAGGTCGTGATCGGCCATGTCGCCGCGGACGGGGGTGGCTCCGATCCGTCGGACCCTCTCGGCGGAGGCGTCCGAGCGGACCAGGCCGCGGACCTCGTGCCCCGTGGCGACGAGCTCGGTGGTGAGGGCGGTGCCGATCCACCCGGCTGCTCCGGTGATGAATGCGCGCATGTGCGTGCTCCTGTCCGTGACGAGGCCGCCGCGATCTGCCGCGAGCCGAGCGAGCCCATCCGGTGATGTGACTCAGGTGCATCACCCTACACGTGATGTGCCGGAGTCGCATCACTTGCCGGTGGCGGGTCCGATGGACTCACGACGGAGGGCGGCGGGTCGCGCCGACGATGCGACGATGGCGCATCACTAGACTCGATCCATGGCGCGATGGGAACCGAATACGCGCGGCCGGCTCCTGCATGCCGCGGTCGAGCTCTTCGCGGAGCGGGGGTACGAGACCACCACGGCGGCGCAGATCGCCGACCGGGCGAACGTCACGAGGACCACGCTCTTCCGCCACTTCGCCGACAAGCGGGAGATCCTGTTCCAGGGCCAGGACGAGCTGGTCGCCCTCGCCGTCGACGGCGTGGCGGCCGCTCCCGCGGGGAGCGCCCCGTTCGAGGTCCTCCGCGCCGGGATCCTCCCCCTCTGCGCGGTCCACACGGAGGATCGGCGTGAGATCCGGCAGCGCCTCGTGTCCGTGATCCCCGCGAGCCCCGAGCTGCGCGAGCGCGCGGTCTTCAAGCGATCCGCCGTCACGGATGCCCTCCACGGCGCCCTCGCGGACCGGCTCGGCAACTCCCGGCGGGCAGGCGTCCTCGCGGATCTCGGCGTGCGCGCGTACTACGACGGCTACGCCGCCTGGCTCGAGGCCGAGGAGAGGGAGGCCCTCGCCGACGTCGTGGGCGCCGAGCTCGACGCGGCCGAGTCCGCCCTCGTCCGCCTGACGTTCTCGACCCTGGCCGCCGCCGCGCCCGGACCCTGACCGCGCGCCAGGGCGCCGCCGACCTTCTCGAGTGCGACCCTCAAACGCATGTTTGACAGTCGCCCCGCGCCGTGGTCGGATGACCACGTGCCCGCCGACGAGACCGACCTCCGCGACCTCCGCGTCATCGCCCACCCGCTGCGCCTGCGCCTCCTCTCCCTCTGCACGCGGTCGCCCGTGAGCGCGTCGGAGGCCGCGCGCGAGCTCGGCGAGACGCAGGCGAACGTCAGCTACCACCTGCGCCGCCTGCGCGAGGCGGGGCTGCTCGAGGAGGCGGGCGTCGAGCGGATCCGCGGGGGAGCGGCCAGGCGCTACCGCCACGTGCCCGACGAGCGGGTTCGCGCGGATGGGGTCCTCGAGCGCGGCAGGCGCGACGTTCTTGCCGCCCGCCGTGACGATGATC
>NZ_QWGT01000263.1 GCF_003576405.1 Clavibacter lycopersici | reverse complement strand
TGGTACTGCAGGGGGGACCCTGTGGGAGAGTAGGACACCGCCGGACTTGATTTGGTAGTAACGGGAAGGCCCGTCGCACTTGGTGCGACGGGCCTTCCTGCGTTAACGCTCCGATGCGCATCCCATCGACGTCCGTGGGTGGGTGCCGTCTGACGAGACGGGCTCGCCCCGTGCGGCGATTGAAGCCCAGGGCGTTCCTGGGGGCCTGAGAGCGGTCGTCCTGGGCGCCGTGCTGGCGCGGATGGACAAGCGACGCCGGTCACACGGGTGTGCGGGTACCGGATCGGCGTCGGAAGAGGCCGTCCATGCGCCTCAGCCCGGGCCGCTTCGTCTGCGCATGGCGTGCCGTCCGGGGCACGCATGGGCGCCCAGCGGTTAGCCTGGGACCTGACTTCGGCACGATCCACAACACCACAGACATCATCTGGCCCTCAGGGCCGACAGGAGCACAGTGAGCGACTCATCCGATCGAGACAGCCGGCCCGAAGGCCAGGACCGCGGATCGTCGCATTCCCCACGTGGTCGCGATGGTGCCAAGCCGCCGTATGAGCGGGGATCCTCTGGTGCTCCTCGTGGTCCGCGCGACGAAGGGCGCACGTCCGGGCCTCGCGGCGCGGGCGGGGATCGCCCTGGACGTGACGGTGAGCGGAAGCCGTGGTCGAAGGACGGCGGGGGTGCGGCCCGTCCGCAGCGTGACGGTGAGCGCAAGCCGTGGTCGCGTGACGGCGGAGCCGGTCAGGCCCGTCCTGCCCGTGATGGTGAGCGGAAGCCGTGGTCCAAGGACGGTGGGGGTGCGGCCCGTCCGCAGCGTGATGGTGAGCGGAAGCCGTGGTCGCGTGACGGCGGAGCCGGTCAGGCCCGTCCTGCCCGTGATGGTGAGCGCAAGCCGTGGTCGAAGGACGGCGGGGGTGCGGCCCGTCCGCAGCGTGACGGTGAGCGCAAGCCGTGGTCGCGTGATGGAGGTTCCGGTCCGTCGCGTCCGGCGCGTGATGGTGAGCGCAAGCCCTGGTCGAAGGACGGCGGGCGTGATGCCGGTCGCGGTGGAGCTCGTCCGCCGCGGGACGGCGACAAGCTGTGGACGCGGGACGGGCGCCCTGCGCGGAACGACCGGGACGCCCCGCGGTACGAGGAGGCCCTCACGGAGGAGCAGCTGCGCGCGCGCGAGCTGCGGTCCGTGCGTCCGCGTCACGAGGACCCGGAGATCCCGGAGGACGTGAAGCCGGGCGACCTGGATCGGATCGCCCGCAACGAGCTGAAGACGCTGAGCAAGGACAACGCCGAGGGCGTCGCGCAGCACCTCGTCATGGCGGCGCGCCTCATCGAGGAGGATCCGGAGCTCGCGCACCGCCACGCCACGTCGGCCGCACGCCGTGCGGGGCGCATCGCGGTGGTCCGGGAGTCCCTGGCGATCACGGCGTACGCCGTCGGCGACTACGCCCTCGCCCTGCGCGAGTTGCGGACGTACCGGCGCATCTCGGGCAAGAACGACCAGCTCGCCCTCATGGTCGACAGCGAGCGCGGGCAGGGACGCCCCGACAAGGCGCTGGAGCTGGGACGCTCCGTGCCGAAGGAGACGCTGCCGGCGGCGGAGCAGGTGGCGCTCGCGATCGCGATGTCCGGCGCCCGGCTCGACCTCGGCCAGACGGAGGCCGCTCTCGGTGAGCTGTCGATCGCGCAGCTGAGCCGCGACGTGGCCTACTCGTACAGCGCCGACCTCTTCCATGCCTACGCGGAGGTGCTCGAGGAGCTGGGCCGCTCCGAGGAGGCCGACGCCTGGCGACAGCGAGCCGAGGCAGCCGAGGCGGCGTTCGCGGATCCCGACGAGGGCTGGGACGACATGGTCGAGGTCGTGGAGGAGGAGCTCGACGTGGAGCTCGCGGCGGAGGGAGATGACTCCGGGGAGGACGACGGCACTCCGGACCGCGGAGGATCCGACGCGATGCGCGACGATGCGGGACGCACCGCGGATGTCGGTGGTGACGCGGGCGATGCGAGCGACGGGAACGGCGCGGTCGACGCCATCGACGTGAACCGGGCGGGTGACGCGGCCGACGAGCCCGGGGATCCCGTCGCGGCGGCGGGGGAGCCGAGCCCGCCGAGCGAGGACGGGGACAGCGACGACATCGCGGTCGACATCGACGACGAGCTCGACGCGGACGCCGAGGTCACGCGCGACGGCGACGATGTCGCGACGGCCGCGGAGCCCGCGAACGACGACGACGCGAGCGCCGACGACGCATCCGCGACGGGCGCCGCCGGGGAAGGCGACCGCGATGTTCGCTAGGGCGGCGAAGGGCAGCGCCCCGCTCGAGGGCGTGGACGTGATCCTCGCGGACCTCGACGGCGTCGTGTACGCGGGGCCCGACAGCATCCCGCACGCCGTCGACGCGCTGAACCGCGCGGCCGGCGACGGGATCCGACTGGGGTACATCACCAACAACGCCTCCCGCACGGACGCGTCCGTGGCCGCGCACCTGAGCTCGCTCGGGCTCGACGTCGCGCCCGAGGACGTCGTGACGTCGCCGCAGGCCGCGCTGCGTCTGCTCGCGGACCGGGTCCCGGCGGGATCCACCGTGCTGGTCGTCGGCGGCGAGGGCCTCGTGCACGAGCTCGAGAAGGCCGGCTACGTCGTCACCCGCTCGACGGAGGACAGCCCGGCCGCCGTGGTGCAGGGCTTCGCGCCGGAGGTGGGCTGGACCCAGCTCGCCGAGGCCGCCTTCGCGCTGGCCGATCCCGACGTGGTGTGGGTCGCGACCAACACCGACTGGACCATCCCCGTCGCGCGTGGCATCGCGCCCGGCAACGGCACGCTCGTCTCGGCCGTGCACACGGCCGTCGGGCGCCTGCCCGTCGTCGCCGGCAAGCCCGAGACGCCGATCTTCGACGTGGCCCGCGAGCGCTTCGGCGCACAGCGGCCCGTGTTCCTCGGCGACCGGCTCGACACCGACATCCTCGGGGCGACGCGCGCCGGCATGGCGTCGGTGCACGTGCTGACCGGGATCGACCGGGCCAAGCAGCTCCTCGCGGCCGAGGAGGACCAGCGGCCCACCTTCATCCTCGAGCACCTCGGCCAGCTGCACGAGCCGTACCCCGAGACGCGCTTCTCGCAGGAGGGCCGCGTGGCCACGGTCGGCAGGTCGTCCGTCCGGATCGCGGGTGACCGCGTCGAGGTCGTGAAGGACGGCGGCTCGACGATCGACACGCTGCGGGCCGCGTGCGCCGTGATCTGGAACTCGGGCCGACCGATCTACGGGCTCGACGTGCAGGAGTCGCTCTACGTCGCAGCCGGCGCCGCCGGCGCCGGCCGGGCGTAGCGTGACGGCGTGAGCGACGACCCGGACGACCTCGACGACCGCGACGTCGCCGAGGAGCTGGTCTCCCGGCTGCAGCTCATCGAGGAGCAGTCGCTCGGCGACCGTGCGGCCGCGTTCGCGCTGCTCCACGACGAGCTGCGCGCCCGGCTCGAGGGCGGCGACGGGGCCGCGGCGCGTGGCTGACCCCGGCGACGGATCCGCGGGCGCACCGATCTCCCCGCCCTCGGCCGACGAGGCCATCGGCGGCGACCTGCGGCT
>NZ_QWGT01000262.1 GCF_003576405.1 Clavibacter lycopersici | reverse complement strand
CCGTCGCCGTAGATCGCGGCCACCGGGCCCCGGGCCACGCGCGTGCCGAGGGCCACGAGGACGCCGGCGTCGACGGCCGACGCGATCTCCGGCACGAGGGCGCGGTTCGCGTTGCCCGCGCCCGTGCCGATGACGACGAGGCCCGCCGCCCCCGCGCCGACCGCGGCCCGGAGCAGCACGGCGTCGGCGCCCGGGTGGACGCTGACGCAGTCCACGCGGATCCGGTCGAAGCGCGGCGTGGGCACGGGCAGGACCGGGAGGGTGCGCGGGCGCCGGGACAGCCGGACGTCGTCGCCGACCACGCGGCCGAGGTTCGCGCCGTCGCGGGCGGCGAAGGCGTCGGGATCCAGCGTGCGGGCCTTCACGAGGCCGTCGGCCGCGAGGACGCGCGAGGCGAACACGGCGAGCACGCCGGCCCCGCGAGCCTCCGACGACGCGGCGACGACGATGGCGTCGCGCAGGTTCGCGGGTCCGTCGCCCGCCGGGTCGTCCGCCGAGCGCTGGGCTCCCGTGAGCACCACGGGACGCGGATCGTCCGTCACCAGGTCGAGGAGGAACGCCGTCTCCTCGAGCGTGTCCGTGCCGTGCGTGACGACGATCCCGTCCACGTCGTCGCGCGCGAGCCCGGCCGCGACCGCCTCCGCGATCGTGCGCAGGTCGGCGTGCGTGAGCGCGAACGAGTTGACGCGGAGGACGTCGCGCGTCTCGACGGTGACGCCGGGCGGCAGGGCGGGCACGGATCCGAGCAGGCGCGCAGCCGGATCCGCGGCGACCGCGGCTCCGTCGGGGCGCGTGCGCGAGGAGATGGTCCCGCCGGTGGCGAGCACGAGGACGTGGGGCATGCGGACGATCCTCGGTCGCACAAACGTTTGCGTCAATGGTTTGCGTCGAACGATCACGTTGCCGTCCTGTTGCGGGGATGTTTCCCCGGCGGCCTCCGACAGGGCACCGTCGGGCGCGCCGCCGCCGGACCGCGACGCTGTGCCATGCTGGTCCGGGTGAGGAGGCCCGAGTGACCCAGAAGCGCCGGCCGCCCACCACGCAGCGCATGATCGCGGAGCTCGCCGGCGTCAGCATCACCACGGTGTCCCGCGTGCTCAACTCCCGCGAGGAGCACCCCGGCAGGTGGGCCGGACCCGAGACCGTCGCCGCCATCCTCGACATCGCCGAGCGCAGCGGCTACCGGCGGAACCCCCACGCCGCGAGCCTCCGCACGTCCCGCTCCGACCTCGTGGGCGTGCTCGTCCCGCGCCTCCAGGACTACGTGCTCGCCACCGTGTACGAGGGCATCGACGAGGCGGCGACCGAGCGCGACATCTCCACCTTCGTCACGAACAGCCTCGACCGGCCGGAGCTCCAGCGGACCCGCACGCGCAGCATGCTCGACCGCCGCGTCGACGGCATGATCTTCGGCGACGCGCACCTCGACGACCCGCTGCTCGACGAGCTCGCCGAGGAGGGCGTGCCGTTCGTCCTCGTCTCGCGCCGCCGGGGCGAGCACGTCGCCGTCACGTGCGACGACGTGGCGGGCGGGCGCCTGGCGGCCGAGCACCTGATCGCCGAGGGGCGCACCCGGCCGGCCGTGCTCGCCGGCATGTCCTTCGCCTCCACCGCGGTCGACCGCACGCGCGGCTTCCTCGAGGCGTACGCGGACGCGGGGATGCCCGTGCCGCCCGAGCGCGTGATCCAGCGCGGCTTCGACGCCGCCGCGGGACGGGAGGCGACCGAGGCCGTGCTCCGCGCCGGGCACGCGCCCGACGCGCTCTTCGCGACCAACGACTTCGCGGCGATCGGCGCGATGGGAGCCCTCCGCGACGCGGGCCTCTCGGTGCCCGACGACGTCGCCCTGGTCGGCTACAACGACACCCCGCTCGCGGCATCCGGATCCATCGGCCTCACGAGCGTCCGCTCGCCCGTGCACGAGATGGGGCGGCTGGCGCTCGAGACGCTCCTCGCGCTCGTCGACGGCCGGGAGGCCGCGTCCCGGCTGCTCGAGCCGACCCTCGTCGCACGCGCGTCGACCGGCCCGCACCCGGGCTGAGCGGCGGCGACGCGATCCGGCGGGCGGCCCGGGCGGGCGGATCCGATGCCACGATGGACGCATGCGCCGCGACGTCTCCTCCATGCTCGAGCTGCAGGTCTCCGGCGAGAGCGAGATGGCCTTCGCGGTCGCCGTCGCCCGCGGCGCGGACATCGCGTCCGAGCGCCTCGCCTTCGCCCTCGACGGGCGGCCGGTGGAGGCGACCGAGGTGGTCGACCGGCACGACACCCGCCTGCACGTGCTCACCACCGGCGCGGGCGTCCTCACGATGGAGTACCGCGCCACGGTCACGGGCCGCCGCGACCCCGCGCCCCTCGACGACGTCGACCTCTGGGTCTACCGCCGCCCGAGCCGCTACTGCGAGTCGGACACGCTCTTCCCCACGGCCCGCGGCGAGTTCCGCGGACTCGACGGACTGCCGCTCCTCGCCGCCGTGCGCGCGTTCGTCGCGGACTCGCTGCGGTACGCGCCGGGATCCAGCCTCCCGACCGACGGCGCCGTCCGCACGCTGCTCGCCCGCCGCGGCGTCTGCCGCGACTACGCGCACCTCGTGATCGCGATGCTCCGCGCGCTCGACGTGCCCGCGCGCCTCGCCGCCGTCTACGCGCCGGGCCTCAGCCCCATGGACTTCCACGCGGTCGCCGAGGCGTGGGTCGACGACGCGTGGCACGTCGTGGACGCCACCGGCCTCGCGCCCCGGCAGAGCCTCCTGCGGATCTCCACCGGTCGCGACGCGTCCGACACCGCCTTCCTCACCAACACGCGGAGCCTCGTCACCATCTCGCGCATGGAGGTCATGGCCACGGTCGACGAGCTGCCGGTCGACGACGTGGCCGCGCCCGTCCGCCTCGGCTGACGGGCGCGCGCGACGGGTTCGCGCGTCGGGCCGCGTCGGGTCAGCCGCCGACGGTCGTCAGCACCGCGTTGCCGAGGTCGGCGTGGTCGCCGGGCTCGTAGAACGAGTCGGACCGCATGACGACCATGTGCTTCGACGAGTAGATGGTGGCGACGCCGACCGCGTCCTGCAGCTCGAAGTAGGCCTCGACGCCGGACGGGTAGCCCGCGATCGGATCCGCCTGGAGGATGGCCGCGTCGCGTCGGGACTGCAGCTCCGCCGAGACCGGCTGGGCGACGTCGATCTCGACCGCGGTGCCGTCCGAGGACCGGAACGCGCAGGCGATGCCCTGCATGGCGAGCACGTCCTCGCGCGCGCCGTCGGTGGCGGTGTCGGCAGGCAGCGCCTCGGTCGCGAAGCCGGTGCCGAACTCGGCGAGGTCGGGCAGCAGCTGGTCGCACGTGGTGGTGACGGGCGTGCCCTTCGGCGGCGCGGGCGTGGGGGAGGCGCTCGGTCCGGTGGCGGATCCGCCGCCCGCGGCCTGCCCGCCGCCTGCGCTCGCCGAGGGGTCGGGCGTCGTGGGCTGGAGCGGCGCGGGGTCCGAGCAGCCGGCGAGGAGGAGCGCGACGGCGAGGCCGGCGGCCGCGGCGGCCGGGGCGGTGCGCGCGAGGCGGGGGCGTCGGGGCGCGGGGAGGCGGACGGGCATGTT
>NZ_QWGT01000261.1 GCF_003576405.1 Clavibacter lycopersici | reverse complement strand
CCGCGCATCCCGACGACCTCGAGCGCGCGCACCAGGACGGCAACGCCGCCCTCGCGCACGCCGAGGCCGCGCGCGGGGACTCCGCCCCGGTGGCCTGACCCGCCACGTCCCGCCGGTCAGCTAGAGCGCGTCGAGGAAGCCCGCCACCGCGGGCAGCGCGTCGGGGTGGCGCGGGGTGTCGGCGTGCGTCGCCCCCGCGAGCTCCACGTACGCGGCGTCCGGCCGGAGCCCCTTCACGTGGTGCGCCGCCCGGAGCCGCTCGGGATCCCGCGTGCCCGCCACGAGCAGCAGCGGCACCGCGGATGCCGCGACGACCGCGTCCGGCACGCCGGCGTCCCGCTCCGACTCGCGCATGTACGCGGCGAGCGCCCGGGCGTCGTCCGCGAGGAACGCCCCGCGCGTCGCGGAGTCCACCGGGTGCCCGCTGTGCCGCTCCCACGCGTCGAGGAATCCGGGCATGCCGCCCGTCTCCAGGGCGTCGATGCAGCCGGGGAAGAACACGCGGTCGAAGACGCCCACGCCGCTCCGGGGGGATCCGCCGAGGCTGGACGTGGACAGCAGCCGGTCGGGGTGGGTCGCGGCCAGCGAGAAGCCGACGCGCGCGCCGAGGCTGTAGCCCACGTGGTGGACGACGTCGGCGCCCGCCGCGTCGAGCACGGCCACGACGTCGGCGACCATGAGGTCCATCGCGTAGGCCGCGGGCTCGTGCGGCGTGCCGCTCCTGCCGTGGCCGCGGAGGTCGAGCGTGATCACCTGACGCGCGGGCGAGAGGGCGCGCACCCAGCCGAAGCCGCGCCAGACCGCCTGCGAGAGGGCCGTGCCGTGCACGAGGACGACGGGCGCGTGCGCCG
Source organism: Clavibacter lycopersici (assembly GCF_003576405.1). Classification (GTDB taxonomy): domain Bacteria; phylum Actinomycetota; class Actinomycetes; order Actinomycetales; family Microbacteriaceae; genus Clavibacter; species Clavibacter lycopersici. The sequence goes on along the minus strand of NZ_QWGT01000261.1, from coordinate 2,744 downwards.
GGTCGCGCGGGTCCTCGTCGGCCGGTCGGGCGCCGAACGCCCGGTAGGCGATGCGCGTGCCGTCGAGGGGGTTGGTCGCGGTGTCCACGGGGATCCAGGGTACCCAGGCTCCGGTGCGCGTCCACGCGGGAGGGCGGGTGCCCTGCCCGCGCGGACGATCCGGGAGGGCTAGGCGGAGGCGGCGCCGTCCTCGTCGGTGCGGTGCGGGGTGTCCTCCTCGGGCTCGAAGTGGTCGCTGCCGCCGTCGTGGCCGGCCGCGACGCCCGTCGGGCCCGCGGGGATCGTGCCGTCGTCGCCGAGCTTCGCGTCGTCGTCGTGCGCGTCGGAAGTGCCGTCGTGGTGGGTCATGTCCGTGCCTCCTCTGGTCGCGCGGCCCGTGCCCGCGTCGTCGCGGGTGCATCGCGGCCGGCGGTGTCCTCCCATCCTGCCCGGCCGGGCTGCCCGCGCGCCGTGCCCCGTCCGGCTGCGGCTACCTCGGAGGATCCCGTCACCGCGGCACTCGTTAGCCGGACTAATGAGCTAGCCTAATCACATGCCCGACTCCCCCGACCTCAGCCAGAGCCTGCGCGCCGGCGTCATGCGCCTCGCGCGCCGCCTCCGCGCCGAGAAGGCCGACCACGAGCTGAGCGACAGCCAGTTCGTCGTGCTCGCGCTCCTCCTCCGCGACGGGCCGACGAGTCCCGGTCGCCTCGCGGAGATCGAGCGCGTCACCGCCCCGAGCATGAACCGCACGGTCAACTGCCTGGTCGAGGCCGGGTACGCCGAGCGATCCCCCGCACCGGACGACGGCCGGCGGGTCACGGTCTCCATCACGGATCCCGGCCGCCTGGTCGTCCAGGAGACCCGCCGGCAGCGGAACGCGTGGCTGTCCCTCCGCCTCGCGGAGCTCACCGCAGCCGAGCGCGCCACCCTCGGCGACGCCGCCGCACTCCTCGGCCGCATGGCCGCCTCGTGAGCGCCGTCTTCCGGAGCCTGCGCGCCCCCAACTACCGCATCTGGTTCGCCGGCGCCCTCGTCTCGAACGTCGGCACGTGGATGCAGCGCACCGCCCAGGACTGGATCGTCCTCACCGAGCTCACCCGCTACGACGCCACGGCCGTCGGCATCGTGATGGCCCTGCAGTTCGGCCCCATGCTCCTGCTCTCCCCCTACGCCGGCCTCATCGCCGACCGCTACGACAAGCGCCGCGTGCTGATGATCACCCAGGGCACCATGGCGATGCTCGGCCTCGGGCTCGGGCTGGTGGTGCTCTCGGGGCGCGCCGAGCTCTGGCACGTCTACCTCTTCGCGCTCCTTCTCGGCGTCGCGTCGGCGCTCGACGCGCCCGCCCGCCAGTCCTTCGTCTCCGAGCTCGTGTCGGACGACGACCTGTCGAACGCGGTCGCCCTCAACTCGGCGTCGTTCAGCGCGGCGCGCATGATCGGCCCTGCCGTGGCGGGCGTGCTCATCGCGGGCGTCGGCACCGGCTGGGTCTTCCTCATCAACGCCGTGAGCTTCATCGCCGTGCTCATCGCGCTCACGCGCCTGCGCGTCGGCGAGCTCCGTCGCCCGGAGCGCGTCGCCCGGTCCCGCGGCCAGCTGCGCGAGGGCTTCCGGTACATCGGCGGGCGGCCGGACATCATGGTGATCCTGGTGATCGTCTTCCTCGTCGGCGCCTTCGGCTACAACTTCCCGATCTTCACCTCCACCATGGCGAGCGTCGAGTTCGGCAAGGGCGCGACGGAGTTCGGGCTGCTGTCCTCGAGCCTCGCCGTGGGATCCGTCGCCGGCGCCCTGCTGTCGGCCCGCCGCGAGCGACCCCGCATCCGGCTGGTGTTCGTCGGCGCTGCGCTCTTCGGCATCGCGACCGGCCTGGCCGCGATCGCGCCCACGTACCTGCTGTTCGCCGGAGCCCTGGTGCTCGTCGGCGTCGTCTCGCAGACCCTCATGACGAGCGCCAACAGCACCGTCCAGCTCACGGTCGAGCCGCGCATGCGGGGTCGCGTGATGGCCGTCTACATGGCGATCTTCGTCGGCGGCACCCCGCTCGGCGCGCCCATCGTCGGCTGGGTCGCGAACACCTGGGGTCCGCGCGCGGCTGTGATGGTGGGCGCGGCCAGCGGCATCGTCGCCGCCCTCATCGCCGTCGCCTGGCTCGTCCTGCACCGCCACCTGCGCGTCTCGTACCGGATCCGCCGCACTCCGCACCTGCTCGTCACGCACGACGGCGACGGGCGGATCCGCCGCGAGGACGCGCGCGAGGACATCGAGGCCGACGAGGCGGTCGCCCGCCGCACCTGACGCGGCGCGCGGATCAGGGGGCGGGAGCGGGCGTCGCGCTCGGCGGCACGTAGCCGACGTCGTCGAGGCAGTAGTCGAGGAACGCGTTCACGGACCGCAGGTACTGCCCGGTGTCGAGCGAGGCGCCGTCGGTGTCGGCGCCGCTCCGGAGCGCGTCGAGCTGGTCGACGATCGTCGAGAAGGACGCCACCAGCGGCTCCATGTTCTCGGGCGCCATGCCCGCGAGGGCGGCGTCGCCCTGCTTCACGCGGTCGAGGAGCGTCGGATCCACCGCGTCACCGTTCCCGAGCGCCTGCACGAGCTTGGTGGAGTCGGGCAGCACCTGCGCGAGGGTCGAGCACGTGGCCAGCTCGTCCTCGGTCGGCGGGCCGGGCGAGCGCGTGACGGTCGGCTCGGGACCCGCGGTGCTGCCGGACCCCGCGCCCGCCTCCGCGTCGGCGGACGCGCTGGCCGCGGGCGTCGGC
>NZ_QWGT01000260.1 GCF_003576405.1 Clavibacter lycopersici | reverse complement strand
ATGCGGCACCCTCGCGACGACCGCCGCCGACGGGTGCGCCGTCGCGGGCGGCGCGCTTGCGCTGCGCGTTGGCGCCCTGCGAGCGCCCGCCGCCGTTCGCGCGGCCGCCCTGCGACTGGCGCTGGGTGGTCTCGCGGACCGACTTCGTCTCGCGCGGGGCGGGCTTCACGTACGCCGCGACGGCGCCGGTCAGCTCGGCCACGGCGGGGGAGGACTCGGTGACCTGCTGCGGGGTGACGTGGATGTCGGCCTTGCGCATCAGGAGCTGCACGTCCTTGCGCTGCGCCGGCAGCATGATCGTGACGACGTCGCCCGCGGATCCGGCACGAGCCGTGCGGCCCGAGCGGTGCAGGTACGCCTTGTGCTCGGCCGGCGGGTCGACGTGGATCACGAGCTCGATGTCGTCGACGTGCACGCCGCGCGCGGCGACGTCGGTGGCCACGAGGACCTTGACGTCGCCCGCGGAGAACGCGGCGAGGTTCCGGTCGCGCGCCACCTGCGAGAGGTTGCCGTGCAGGTCCACCGACGGGATGCCCGCGTCGGTGAGCTGCTTCGCGAGCTTCTTCGCGTGGTGCTTGGTGCGCATGAAGAGGATGCGACGGCCGGTGCCGCCCGCGAGCTTCTGGACGAGGAGGCGCTTGGCCTCGACGTCGGTGGCCTCGAAGACGTGGTGCGTCATGGCGGCGACGGGCGAGTTCGCCTCGTCGACGGAGTGCAGCACCTGGTCGTGCAGGTAGCGGCGGACGAGCTTGTCCACGCCGTTGTCGAGCGTGGCGGAGAACAGCATGCGCTGGCCGGTGTTCGGGGTCTTGTCGAGGATCCGCGTGACGACGGGCAGGAAGCCCAGGTCGGCCATGTGGTCGGCCTCGTCGAGGACGGTGATCTCCACGGCGTCGAGGTTCACGAAGCCCTGCTTCATGAGGTCCTCGAGGCGGCCGGGGCAGGCCACGACCACGTCGACGCCGGCCTTGAGGGCCGCGACCTGGCGCTGCTGCGAGACGCCGCCGAAGATCGTCGTGGTGGTCAGGTTGTAGGCCTCCGCAAGCGGTGCCATGGCGGCGGTGATCTGCGTGGCGAGCTCGCGCGTCGGAGCGAGGATGAGGCCGAGCGGGCGGCCCGGGCGACGACGGCCGCCGGCGAGTCCGCCGCCGAGGCGCGCGATCATCGGGATGGCGAACGCCAGCGTCTTGCCGGAGCCCGTCTTGCCGCGGCCGAGGACGTCGCGGCCGTTCAGGGTGTCGGGGAGCGTGTCCACCTGGATGGGGAACGGCGTCGTGATGCCGTTCGCCGTGAGGGCGGAGACGAGGGGAGCGGGCACGCCGAGCGCGCCGAAGGTGTCAGTGGTCATGCGGGGGAGTTGCCTTCCAGGCAGGGGTCCGCCCCGGTGTGCGTTCTCGGGATGTGCGACGACGCACGGAAGCGGAGGATGGCGAAGGCGCCGATGGGCGCATCCGTTCGCCGTAAGAAAGATGTCACTCGGCCCCGTCGGCCTGTGCGGCGATCTGATCGGGGTGAGGAGGGAACGCGTTCTCTCGACGCAGGGAGCACGGTGATGTGCTCGCAAGTGATGCCACCGTAGCAGGTCAGGCCGGGGAGAAGCCCATCTCGCCCACGGGGACCTCGAAGTCGAGCACGTTCCCGGCCGGCGCGAGGGGGCAGGCCCAGGCCGGGTCGTAGGCGCACGACGGGTTGTAGGCGAAGTTGAGGTCGACCACGATCGAGCCGGGCGCGCCCTGGCCGAGGTCCGATCCCTTCACCGTGTCGAGCAGGTAGCGGCCGCCGCCGTAGGTGCCGCCCTCGCGCCGGTGCGACGCGTCCTTCACGGGCAGGTGCAGGCCTCCGCCGTAGCTGGCGAGGCGCCAGACGTCGAGGCTGCCGGCCTCGCGACCGTCGGCGGCGGGCAGGTGCACGGATCCGAGCAGCTCGAACGGCACGACGCCGTCGGTGCCGGTCTCGACCTCGTGGCGCTCCTCGCCGCGGTCGTCGCTGATCTCCAGCTCGAACCGCCACGCGGGGTCGTAGTCCGCGACGTCCAGCCGGTCGAAGTCCGCGCGGTGCTCGGGCAGGAGCGGCGTGGCCGGGTGGCTGCGGAACATGTCGTCGCGCGTGCGGCGCCAGAGCGCGTGCGCGGCGGCGGGATCCGTCTGCGCGACCCAGCGCACCTCCGCGTACATCTCGTGCGTGCGGCGGCGCCAGTCGGCGACGTGGAGGGCGGTGACGGCGGAGGGCATGGGGACACCGTACGCGGGGGATGCCCGCGGGCGGAGTGCGACCGTCAGCCGGCGGACACGCCTGCGCCGGCGTCGGGAGCGGCGTCCGCGTCGCCGTCGTCGACGGCGTCGGGCACCCAGTCGTACGCCCACGTCGGCGCGAGCTGGCGCAGCCGGAACGCGCGCCACTGCCAGAACGCCCAGAACGTCGGCCACATCGCGGGGCCGAGGAGCCCGGCCTCGAACTCGAGCTGGTCGCGGAAGAGGGTCTTGACGCGGCCGTCGGCGTCGGGGCCCGCGGGATCCGCCGAGACGGCCATGCTGTGCCGCATGCTCGTGGGGATCGACATGAGGCCGGAGAGCCCGTGGCCGTCGTCGCGCACGATGCGCACGCCCTCGACGCGCGGCTTCATGTCGCGCAGGCGGATCCCCTGGCGCCCGGCGGTGAACGGCCCGGCCTGCATCGCGGCGACGTGCTCGCGGCCGTCCCAGCTGCTGGGGAAGCCGCCGTCCTCGACCGGGACGAAGTCGACGAGCGGGCCCGCGACCTCCCGCATCACGGTGGGCGAGTGGAGCGCGCGCCAGGCGGCGTCGGGATCGCAGTCGAGGATGGTCTTCAGCAGCACGCGCATGGCACCAGCATGCTCCGCGCGGCTGGGCGATCGGCTGGGCGTGCCCGGCGTCCGCCCGCCGTGGGACAGGATGGGACGGACATGATCAGGTACTGGGTGGGCGTCGTCTCGCGCGACCGCGTGCTCGACGGCCTGGACCTCGGCATCGCGCAGGTCAACCGCGGCGCGCGCGAACCCGTCGAGCGGCTCGGCGAGGCCGACGGCTTCGTCTACTACTCGCCGCGCGAGTCGTACCCGGACGGGCAGCTCCTCCGTGCCTTCACGGCGATCGGCCGGGTCGCCGACGCCGCGCCCTACCAGGGCCGCGTGGGCGAGTGGCGGCCGTGGCGACGCCGCATGGACTGGGACCTCGGCGCGGTCGACGCCCCCATCCGCCCGCTCGTGCCCGTGCTCGACTTCACGCGCGACTCCCTCGAGTGGGGCAGGAAGCTGGCGCCCGGGCTGCTGGAGATCACGCGCGACGACTTCGAGGTGATCCGGCAGGCCATGCGCCGCGGGGCGCCCGAGCCGTCGCGCCGCGTCATCCGCGGAGGATCGGGGCCGTGGACGCCCGTAGCATCTTCATCGTGACCTCCTCCGCTGACGCCGCGCACCCCGAACCGTCGACGCAGGCCCGCTACCAGGTCCGGCTCGACGGCGGCGTGGCCGGCGCCCGTCGGATCGCGAGCGGTGCCGACGTCATCGTCTGGGTCGACGCCCTGCCCTCCGTCCCGCCGCCCACGGCCGCCCGCCGCGACGAGGTCCTCGCGACCATGCCCGCGCGCCCCGCCGTCGTGAGCGCCGGG
>NZ_QWGT01000259.1 GCF_003576405.1 Clavibacter lycopersici | reverse complement strand
ACCGCGGTGAGCTGGTCGGCGGGGTCGGCGGCGGCGCGGGCGAGGAGGCGCACCGCCCGCCCCCCGCCGTCGCGGCTCGCGGCGACCGTGAGCTCGTCGGCCTCCTGCATCACGTCGAGGATGCGCGCGGACTGCGCGACCTGGTCGAGGCTCGTCTGGATCCCCATGCTCGTGCCCCTTCTCGGGTCTCTACTCCTCATCGCGGAGGCGTGACGCGCCTCACGCGGGGGCGTTCGCTCCTTGGACATCCTCGCAGCCGTCCCGACTATTCCTCAACCGGCTGCGAGATCCCCGGCGAACCGTCACGAGCGGACATCCGCGACCCCGCGCGTACGCTGGCGACCATGCCACGCCCCGCTCCGCCCGCCCCGCAGATCCGCTTCGGCATCGTGGGGAGCGGCTGGCGCAGCGCCTTCTTCCTGCGCATCGCGCGGGCCCTCCCGGAGCGCTTCGCCGTCACCGGCCTCGTGACGCGGAGCGCCGAGACGGGCCGCGCGCTCGAGGAGGAGTGGGGGATCCGCACCTTCCGCACCGCGGCCGAGCTGCTCGCCGCCGAGGCGCCGTCGTTCGTGGTCGTCTCCGTGCCGCGGACCGCCGCGCCCGACGTGATCGCCGACCTGGTCGACCGCGGCGTCGCCGTGCTCACCGAGACGCCGCCCGGCCAGGCCGTCGAGGACCTCGAGCGGCTCGACGCGCTCGTGAAGCAGGGCGCCAGGATCGAGGTGGCCGAGCAGTACCCGCTGTCGCCGCTGCTCGCCGCGCAGCTCGCGATCGCCGCCGGCGGCCGGCTCGGCCGGATCAGCCAGGCCATGGTCGCGCAGTGCCACGACTACCACGGCGTCCGCGTGATGCGCCGGGCGCTCGGCATCGGGTTCGAGGACGCGACCATCACGGCGCAGCGCTTCTCGTCCCCCATCGTCGCCGGGCCCGACCGCGACGGGGATCCCGTGCGCGAGGAGGTCGTGACCGCCGAGCAGACCACCGCGCGCTTCGACTTCGGCGACCGGCTCGGCGTCTACGACTTCTCCGACCGGCAGTACTTCTCCTGGATCCGCCGCAACCGGCTCCTCGTCCGCGGCGAGCGCGGCGAGATCGTCGACGAGCACGTGAGCTGGCTGCTCGACGCGACGACGCCCACATGGGCGGACATCGCGCGCGTCGAGACCGGGCAGGGCGGCAACCTCGAGGGGATGCACCTGCGCGGCCTACTGCTCGGATCCGAGTGGGTCTACGAGAACCCGTTCGCGCCCGGCCGGCTGGCGGACGACGAGATCGCGATCGCGCAGTGCCTCGTCGAGATGCACGCGCACGCGGCCGGCGGCCCCTCGACGAACTCGCTCGCGGAGGCGTCGCAGGACCACCACCTCGCGCTCCTCATGCACGAGGCCGCCACCACCGGGAAGCCCGTCCGCAGCACGCGGCGGGCGTGGGCCGACTGACCCGCTCTCCCCCGCTCCACCAGGAAGGCACGACATGCGCATCGACCTCACCGGATCCACCGCCCTCGTCACGGGCTCCACGCAGGGCATCGGGTACGCGATCGCGGACGGCCTGCTCGCTGCGGGCGCCCGCGTGATCGTGAACGGCCGGGGCGAGGAGGGGACGGCAGCCGCGCGCGACCGGCTCCTCGCCGCGCATCCGGGCGCGTCCGTCGAGGTGCTCGCCGCCGACGTCGCGACCGAGGAGGGCGCGGCCCGCGCGGTCGAGCTCTTCCCCGAGGTCGACGTGCTCGTCAACAACCTCGGGATCTTCGGCTCGGCCGACCCGTTCTCGATCACCGACGATGAGTGGCGGCGCTACTTCGAGGTGAACGTGCTCGCGGGCGTCCGCCTCACCCGCGCCTACCTGCCCGGCATGATGGCGCGCGGCTGGGGCCGGGTGCAGTACATCGCGAGCGACTCCGCCGTCGTGACGCCGGCCGAGATGATCCACTACGGCGTCTCGAAGACCGCGCTGCTCGGGGTCTCGCGCGGCTTCGCGAAGGCCGCGGCCGGATCCGGCGTCACGGTCAACTGCGTCATGGCCGGCCCCACGCACACCGGCGGCGTCGAGGCGTTCGCGCGCGAGCTCGTGGGCGACGACCTGCCGTGGGAGGAGGCGCAGCGCGAGTTCATGCGGCAGCACCGGCCGCAGTCGCTGATCCAGCGCCTCATCGAGCCGGAGGAGATCGCGAACATGTGCGTGTACCTGGCGTCGAAGCAGGCGTCGGCGACGACCGGCGGCGCGCTCCGGGTCGACGGCGGGTACGTGGACGCGATCCTGCCGTAGGCGCCGGGCGCGCGGGTCGCCGTGCGGCGTCCGCGCCTCAGGCCGCCAGGTGCCGCCGGATCGCCTCCACGCCGACCTCGACCTCGCGGAACGAGGTGGTCAGCGGGCTGAGCCCGAGGCGGAGGCCCGACGGGGCGCGGAAGTCGGGGATCACGCCCTCGGCCCACAGCGCGCCGACGATCTCGCGGAAGCGCGGGTGGTCGACGCTCACGTGGCTGCCGCGGCGCTCCTCCTCGCGCGGGCTGGCGACGCGGGCGCCGAGCGGCACGAGGTCGCGGTCGACGAGATCCAGCGCGAAGCCGGTGAGGGCGAGCGACTTGGCCCGGATCGCGGGCATGCCCGCCTCGTCGATGAGCGCGATCATGTCCTGCATCGCGAGCATGCCGACGATGGGCGGCGTGCCGCTGAGGAAGCGGCGGATCCCGTCGGCCGGCACGTACTCGGGACCCATCGCGAACACGTCCTGCGCGCCCATCCAGCCCTGGATCGGCTGCCGCAGCTCGGCCTGCAGCTCGCGCCGCACGTAGCCGTGGGCAGGGGCGCCCGGCCCGCCGTCGAGGTACTTGTAGCTGCAGCCGACCGCGAGGTCGACGCCCCACGCGTCGAGCTCGGTGGGGATCACGCCGACCGAGTGGCAGGTGTCCCAGAGCACGAGCGCGCCGGCGTCGTGCACGATGCGCGTGATCGCCGGCACGTCCGCGAGGAACCCCGACCGGTACGCGACCTGGCTGAGCACCACGAGCGCGGTCCGCTCCCCCACCGCGTCCGCGACGAGCTCCGGGGTCACCCCGGCGTCGGGCGCGACCTCGATCCAGCGGATCGTCATGCCGCACTCCTCGGCGACGCCCTCGAGCACGAAGCGGTCGGTCGGGAAGTTGTCGGTGTCGATCACGAGCTCGTCGCGGCCGGGGCGCGCGCGGACGGCGGCGCGCACGAGCTTGTAGAGGATCACCGTGGTCGAGTCGCCGACGAACGTCTGGCCGGCCGCCGCGCCGTAGGCGACGCGGCCGAGGTCGTCGCCGATGCGCGTCGGCATCCCGAGCCAGTCCTCGTCCCAGCCGCGGATGAGGCGGCCGCCCCACTGATCGCGCACGAAGTCGGTGACGCGGTCGACGCTCGCCAGGGTCGGGCGGCCGAGCGAGTTGCCGTCGAGGTAGGCGACCACGTCGTCGGACCCGACGAACAGGTCGCGGAAGCGCGCGAGCGGGTCGCGGGCGTCGAGGTCGGCGGCCGACGGGATCGGCCGGGACGGTGCGGATGCGGGGGCGTCGTGCGCGTCGGGTCTCACGGTCGCAGCCTACGTTCCGCGGGTGCGGCGCGGCCGGGCCGGACCGGGCCGGGCGGCGCGGGCGGCGCGGCCGAGCCGGGCCGGGCGGCGCGGTCGGCGCGGGCGGCGCGGCCGGCCGGCGTCAGCCCCGCG
>NZ_QWGT01000258.1 GCF_003576405.1 Clavibacter lycopersici | reverse complement strand
GATCCCCGCGCCGGGCCCGCGCCGCGACCGCCCAGCCCACGAGGCCGAGCAGCCCGAGCGCGCCGCCGACTCCGGTCGCGCCGTGCAGCACGCCGAGCAGGTAGAGGGCCACGGTATCCGCGTCGATCGCGCCGACCGCCGCGAGCACGAGCGGCAGCGCGCCCAGCACGCTGACGGGCAGGCCGACGAGCGCGAGCCCGCGCAGCAGCGGCAGGTGCGCCTGCGGGTCCTCGAGCACGCGCCGACGGCCGAGCAGCATCCCGATGGCGGCCAGCGGCACGAGCGCGCCGACCGACACGGGCGTCGCCACGAGGATCGCGGCCAGGGCGATCGCGCGGCTCGCGAGGTCGCCGAGGAAGGTGCCGTCACCGCCGAGCCCGAGCGCCGATCCGGATCCGTCGTCCGCCGTGAGCCCGTCGGCCCCCGCCACGATCAGGAACACGATCGCGGGCGCCCACACGAGCACGCGGTACACGCGGTCGCTGGCGCGGTACATGGCGGCGAGCGCGAGTCCGAGGATCCCGTAGCTGAGCAGGATGTCGCCCTCGAACAGCAGCACCACGTGCAGCGCGCCGAACACGATGAGCCACGCGCTCCGGCGGAGCAGGAGCCGGCGGGCGCGCGGCCCGTCGACGCCCGCGGAGGCCTGGCGGCGCAGGATCACCGCGAACCCGTACGCGAACAGCATCGTGAACAGCGGGAAGGCCCGGTTGTCGACGAGCGTCCCGACGAGCACGTCGGCGACGTGGTCGAGCGCTGAGCCGTCGGTGGGGCGCCCGAGCGGACCCGTCGGGCGGCCGACGATGAAGTAGACGGAGTTCGCGAGCGCGATCCCGAGCAGCGCGATCCCGCGGAGCAGGTCGGGCGCGAGGCTGCGCTCCGTCGCGGGCGTCGGTCCGGCGTGGGCGACGGGCGCGGGGGATCCGGGGAGCGGTGTCACGCGTCCAGCCTGCCCGCCACCGCGTCGACCCGCCACCGCGCCGGGGGGCCCGCGCCCCATCCACCGATCGGCCGATGCCGTGGATCGACCGCTCGGCCGTTCCGCTCCCGCCCGGCGACCGTCACGCTGGACCCATGACCACAGCAGCCGTCGAGGAGCACGTCAGCGTGCGCGACCTCGAGAAGACCTACGGCACGACCACCGCCCTCCGGGGCGTCACCTTCGACATCCACCGCGGCGAGACGTTCGCGCTCCTCGGGCCGAACGGCGCGGGCAAGTCCACGACCATCGAGATCCTCGAGGGCTACCGGCTCCGCACCGGCGGATCCGCGTCCGTGCTCGGCGTGGATCCCGCAACCGGCGACCGCGCCTGGCGCGCCCGCATCGGCATGGTGCTCCAGTCGAGCCAGGAGAGCGGCGCGATGACGGTGCGCGAGCAGGTCGCGCACTTCGCAGGCCTGTACCCGCGGCCCCGCGACGTCGACGCCACGATCGCGGCCGTCGGCCTCACCGAGAAGGCCGGCACCCTGCTGCGCGCGCTCTCGGGCGGCCAGCGCCGGCGGGTGGACGTGGCCCTCGGCATCATCGGCCGCCCCGAGCTGCTGTTCCTCGACGAGCCGACCACGGGCTTCGACCCCGAGGCGAGGCACCGGTTCTGGGACCTGATCCGCGAGCTCAAGGCGGAGGGCACGACCATCCTCCTCACCACGCACTACCTCGACGAGGCGGCGCAGCTCGGCGACCGGGCCGCGGTGATCGCGGGCGGGCGCCTGGTGGCGATCGGCCGGCTCGACGAGATCGGGGGAGAGGAGGCGCGGATCCCGCGGGTGCTCTGGCGCGACGACGACGGGCCCCACGACGAGCGCACCCGGACGCCCGGCGCCTTCGTCGCGGCTCTGTCGGCGGCCACCCCCGGCGGCGAGCCGCGCGACCTGCGCATCGTGCGGCCGAGCCTCGAGGACGTGTACCTCGGGCTGCTCGCCGAGGCCGGGGCAGCGGTCCCGTCCGCCGCACCGGTCGCCGGCCGCTCCGCCGCCGAGGAGGTGGCGGCATGACCGCCGTCCGTCCCGCGCCTCCCGCCGTGGACCGCGTCCCCGCCCTGCCCGGTGTCCTGCCCCTCGGGATCCACCGGGTCCGCTACGAGGTGCGCCGCTACTTCCGGCAGACCGACACGATCATCTTCACGTTCCTCTTCCCGGTCATCATGCTGTCGATCTTCTCGGTGGCGTTCGGCTCGGCCGGGAACATGGGCACGGCACCCGACGGCTCCGGCGGCGTCAGCGCCGCGGCCTACTACCTGCCCGGCATGATCGCGGCGGGCATCCTCCTCTCGGGCGTCCAGAACCTCGCGGTCGACATCGCGATGGAGCGCAGCGACGGCACGCTCAAGCGCCTCGCCGGATCCCCGCTGCCCGTGCTCTCGTACTTCATCGGCAAGGCCGGGCAGGTGATCGTCACGTCGCTCCTGCAGATGATCGTGCTGCTCCTCGTCGCCCGGTTCGCCTTCGGGGTGGAGCTGCCGACCGACGCCGGACGCTGGGCCAGGTTCGCGTGGGTGTACGCGCTCGGGATCACGTCGTCGGCCGTGCTCGGCATCGCGCTCAGCCGGATCCCGCGCTCCGGCGCGTCGGCCACGGCGGTCATCACGCCGATCGTGCTCGTGCTGCAGTTCATCAGCGGCGTGTACCTGACGTTCACGATGCTGCCGACCTGGCTGCAGGACGTCGCCTCGTTCCTGCCGCTGAAGTGGATGGCGCAGGGCATGCGCGCCGCGTTCCTGCCGGACGCGCTCGCGGCCGCCGAGCGCGGCGGCACCTGGGACCTCGCGGGCGTCGCGGTCGTCCTCGGGATCTGGCTGGTCGGCGGCACGATCGCCGCGGCGGCCACCTTCCGCTGGATCCGCCGGGACTCCTGACCGTGCGCGTCGACCGGGCGGGATGGCAGGCTCAGGGGATGATCCCGGTCCGCACCGTCCACGTCGCCTACGCGGTGACCATGGCGCTGCTGGTCGTGCTGACGATCGGCGCGGGCGGCGCCGCGGGGTGGGGGGCGTGGGGCGCCATCGCGGCGATGACGGTCCTCTACCTCGCGATCGGCCGCCGGGCGCTCGTCGACTCGGCGGCCGCGGCGCCGTACGACCCGGTGCGCCCGGAGACCTCGGCGGTCGTCTTCCTCTGCCTGGTGATCCCGGCCGCCACCTGGGGCGTCGCGAGCCTGTCGTCGTTCGCGATCGTGCAGTGCGTGCTGTGCCCGCTCGTGTGGCTGCTGCTCGACCGGGTCCGCCAGGCCGTGATCGGGACGCTCGTGCTGACGGGATCCGTCGCCGTCGGCTTCGTGGTCGGCTTCGGCGACCTGCCCGGGGCGCTGCCGACCATGGCCGTGTCGCAGGGGCTCAGCCTCGCGGGGAGCATCGCGCTCGGGCTGTGGATCACGCGCATCGCCGACCTCAGTCGCGAGCGCCTGCAGCTGCTGGAGGGGCTCCGCGCGGCGCAGGCCGAGGTCGAGGAGCTCGGCCGCGAGGCGGGCGCGGCCCGCGAGCGCGAGCGGCTGTCGGCGGACATCCACGACACGGTCGCGCAGGACCTCACCGGCCTCGTCATGCTGGCCCAGCGCGGCAGGCGCGAGCTCCGCGGCGGCCAGGCGGAGGCGATGGACCAGACCCTCGCCGCCCTCGAGGAGGGCGCGCGCGACGCGCTCACGCAGACCCGCGCGATCGTCGCGGCCACCGCGCCCGTCGAGCTGACGGACGGCCTCG
>NZ_QWGT01000257.1 GCF_003576405.1 Clavibacter lycopersici | reverse complement strand
CGCTCGACCGGGCGGCGTCGCGCCGGTCCCGCGTGCTCACGGCCGAGCGCGAGCGGGGCGAGCCGGGCGCCTGATCCGCGCGCCGCGGATCCGCTCCCACCCCGCGCCCCGCCCGATCAGCTGAGCTGCGTGCGCTCCAGCCAGGACAGGTACTCCGGCGTCACGTTGCCGGTGATGTACTCGCCCGTGAAGCAGCTCATCTCGAGGTCCTCCACGCCGGTGGACCCCTCGACGATGGCGTCCCGCATGTCGGCCACCTCCTGGTAGATGAGGTGGTCCGCGCCGAGCTCGCGGGCGATCTCGGGGATCTTCCGTCCGTGCGCGATGAGCTCCTGGCGCGACGGCATGTTGATCCCGTACACGTGCGGGTAGCGGACGGGCGGCGCGGCGGAGGTGAACGTCACCTTGTTCGCGCCGGCCTGCCGCGCCATGGTGACGATCTCGCGGCTGGTCGTGCCGCGCACGATGGAGTCGTCGACGATGAGGATGTTCTTGCCCCTGAACTCCGAGCTCATGGCGTTGAGCTTCTGCCGCACCGACTTCTTGCGCTGCGCCTGCCCCGGCATGATGAACGTCCGGCCGACGTAGCGGTTCTTGTAGAAGCCCTCGCGGTACTCGATGCCGAGCGTCTGCGCGACCTGCATGGCCGACGGCCGGGACGAGTCCGGGATGGGCATGACCACGTCGATGTCGCCCGCCGGGCTGTGCTCCGCGATGGTGGCGGCGAGCCGGTTGCCCATGCGCAGGCGCGCGTCGTAGACGCTGATTCCGGACATGACCGAGTCGGGCCGGGCGAGGTACACGAACTCGAACGCGCAGGGGATGAGGCGCGGCGTCGGGTGGCACTGGCGGGAGTGCATCTCGCCGTCCATGGTGATGAAGACGGCCTCGCCGGGGCGGACGTCGCGCACGATCTCGTAGCCGAGCGACTCCATCACGAGCGACTCGCTCGCCACGACCCACTCCATGCGTCCGCCCGCGAGCTCGCGCCGGCCGAGGGTGAGCGGGCGGATCCCGAACGGGTCGCGGAACGCGAGCATCCCGTGCCCGGCGATCATCGCGATGGACGCGTACGAGCCCTGCACGCGCTCGTGCACGCGCTCGACGGCCGTGAACACCTGCTCGGGGTCGAGCGCCAGGCCGGACACCTGCGACTGCAGCTCGTGCGCGAGGACGTTGACGAGCAGCTCGGTGTCGGAGCTCGTGTTCGTGTGGCGGCGATCCACGTGGAAGAGCTCCTGCGCGAGCTCCCGCGTGTTCGTGAGGTTGCCGTTGTGCACCAGGACGATGCCGTAGGGCGCGTTCACGTAGAACGGCTGCGCCTCGTCCTCGTCTGCCGCGCTGCCGCGGGTCGCGTAGCGCACGTGGCCGAGGCCCATGGTGCCGAGCAGCGAGCGCATGTCGCGGGTGCGGAAGGCCTCGCGGACCTGGCCGCTGAGCTTCTTCACGTGGAAGGTGTTGCCCTCCGCGGTGGCGATGCCGGTGGAGTCCTGACCGCGGTGCTGCAGGAGCAGGAGGCTGTCGTAGACGAGTTGGTTGACGGGTTCGGACGATACGACGCCGACGATGCCGCACATGCTTCGGCTGACTCCTGAAGAGTAGAAGAGGTGGGGGAGCGGCCAGTCTCCCACACGGGAGCGACGCGCCCGGCCGCTACCCTGTACCCGTGACCACCAAGAGCTCGTATGCAGAGGCCGGCGTCGACACGGAGGCCGGCGATCTCGCGGTCCAGATGATGAAGGAGGCCGTCTCCCGCACGCACGGCCCCGAGGTCATCGGCGGCTTCGGCGGGTTCGCCGGGCTGTTCGACGCGAGCGCCCTCACCCGCTTCCGCCACCCGCTCCTCGCCACGTCCACCGACGGCGTGGGCACCAAGGTCGCCATCGCGCAGGCGATCGACAAGCACGACACCATCGGCCAGGACCTCGTGGGCATGGTCGTCGACGACATCGTCGTGGTCGGCGCGCGCCCCCTCTTCATGACCGACTACATCGCCTGCGGCAAGGTGGTGCCCGCGCGCATCGCCGACATCGTCGCCGGCATCGCGCGCGCCTGCTCCGACACCGGCACGGCCCTCGTCGGCGGCGAGACGGCGGAGCACCCCGGCCTCCTCGGGCCGGACGACTACGACGTGGCCGGTGCCGCTGTCGGCGCGGTCGAGGCGGACTCGGTGCTCGGATCCGAGCGCGTGCGTGACGGCGACGTCGTGCTGGCGCTGGCCTCGAGCGGCCTGCACAGCAACGGCTTCTCGCTCGTCCGCCACATCCTCAGCGGCGCCGGCATCGGCTTCGGCGACACCTCGGCGGAGCTCGGCGGCGTGGTCGGCGAGGTGCTCCTCGAGCCCACCCGCCTCTACACGACCCCGCTGCTCGACGTTCTCGCGCAGCCGGAGCTCGGCCCGGGCGTGCACTCCATCAGCCACGTCACGGGCGGCGGCATCGCGGCGAACCTCGCGCGCGTGCTGCCCCGCGGATCCTTCAGCGAGCTCGAGCGCTCCACGTGGTCGCCGCCCGCGGTCTTCCGCGCGCTGTCCGGCATCGCCGGCTCGACGCTCGAGAGCGCCGAGGGCACCTGGAACCTCGGCGTCGGCATGATCGCCGTGGTCGACGCCGTCGCCGCGGACGGCATCGCCCGCGCGCTCACCGCCGCGGGCATCCCGACGTGGGAGGCCGGCCGCGTGACGATCGGCGACGCCCCCGTGGGAGCCGGCTTCGAGCAGGGCGCCAAGGGCGTCGACGGCGGGGCCGTGCGCCTCACCGGCCGCTACCGCGACTGAGCCGTCTGCTCGCCCGTCGGTCCGCCCGTCCGGACCGGCGGCGCACGACGGCGGCGCAGGCGCACAAGGAGGGACCCGCCTCGCGAGGAGACGGGTCGGGTCATCGTGCGGCGTGAGCCGACGGCGGGATCAGGCGCGCTTCTGCTCGTCGCCCGGGACGTAGGCGTCCGGCTCGTCGGCGTACTCGTCCCACTTCGCGGCCTCGGCCGCGTACTGCTCGTCGACCGCCCCATGGGTGGTCAGCTCGCGCTCCAGCTGCGTGTAGTCCACATTGGGACTGAACGACTTCAGCTCTCGCGCGATCTTGGTGTGCTTAGCTTTTTGACGGCCGCGCCCCATGCGAGACCCCCTCACGACTCAGGCCCCGACGGGCGGTGACAACGCTGGATGCAGCGGACAGGGATTGGAGAAAACCTAGGGGCTACCCTAACATGTGGCCCTCGTCGTCCCGGGCGTGTTCTCCCCGTCCGGGGAGCGTGCACGAGCATCGTACGACCTCCCCCGGTGATCCCCCTGCCGGTCGGGAGCGGACGCTAGCCTGGTCGTCCCATGACCTCCGAGCCGGCAGAGACCCAGGTCGTGGTCATCGGTGCCGGACAGGCCGGCCTCTCCGTCGCGTACCACCTGCAGCGCCTCGGCCTCCGGATGGGCACCGACGCCGTCGTCCTCGACCGCGGCCCCTCGACGGGCGGCGCGTGGCAGCACCGGTGGGCGGCGCTGCGGCTCGGATCCGCGCACCGCGTCGCGGACCTCCCCGGCATGGCAGAGCTCGGCATCTCGTTCGCGACGGCCGACCGCCGCCTCCCTGCCCGCGAGGTCGTGCGCGACCACTACGCCCGCTACGAGGAGCACTTCGACCTGCGGGTGGCCCGCCCCGTCGAGGTGCGCGCGGTGCTCGACGCGGACGTGCCGCCGCCCGCCGCGTCGCGCCGCC
>NZ_QWGT01000256.1 GCF_003576405.1 Clavibacter lycopersici | reverse complement strand
CCGCTGCCGGAACCCCCGCCTGCGCCTCCGCCGCCTCGCGCAGGGCGCGCAGCTCGCGTCGGGTCATCGGTGCGCCGGTGCCGATTCCCGGCCCCTCGCCTCGGGGGGCGGGAGCGGGGTCGGAGGCCGGGGCGGACGGGCCAGCGGCCTGGTCGCCGAACAGGCTCTCGAGGGGGTCGCCGCCCTCACCCGCTGCCGTCGTGGCGCGTCGGGTGGGATCGGTCTCAGGCGTGTCGGTCAGGATCGACTCGGTTCCTCGGGACGAGAGCACCGGGTGGGGTGCCGGCGGTGCGCTCGCTCTCGAGCGCATGTTGAAGGATTATAACGGCCGCCACCTGGTCGATCACCGGCTTCTGCTTACGGGAGCCTCTGCCCGAGGACCGCAGGGCGCTCTGCGCGGAGACCGTGGAGAGGCGCTCGTCGACCAGCCGCACGGGGATCTCCGTCGCGTCCGCGAGCCGGCGGGCGAACCCCTCCGCGTCGTCCGTGGACGCCGTGGCGCGCCCGGACAGCGCGAGCGGCAGGCCCACGACGAGCTCGGCGCACTCGATCTCCGCTGCCACCTCGAGGATCCGCCGCACGTCCGCCGAGCCCGCCGCGTCGCGCGGCACGGTCTCGACCGGCGTCGCGATCAGCCCGTGCGGATCCGACCGCGCGAGGCCGATGCGCGCCTTCCCGACGTCGACCGCGAGGCGCGCCCCGACCCGCATCAGGAGGCGAGCGCGTGGCGCACGGCGGCCAGCGCGTCGGCGATGGCCGAGACGTCGGATCCGCCGCCCTGCGCGAGGTCGTCCTTGCCGCCACCGCCGCCGCCGAGCACCGCCGCCGCCGCGCGGGCGAGCTGCCCGGCCTTGGCGCCGGCGTCGCGCGCGGCCTGGTTGGTCGCCACGATCACCGTGGGCTTGCCGCCCGCGTCACCCGCGAGGGCGACGACGACGGGCTCGGATCCGGCGCGCTCGCGCACGAGCGTCACGAGCTGGCGCACCTCGTCGGCCGAGCGGACGCTGCCGAGAGACTCCTGGATGAGGGTCACGGAGCCGACGCGCGAGCCCTGCGCGAGGAGCGCGGGCACGCGCTGCTGCAGCGCCTGCGCCTCGAAGTCGGCGATGCGCCGCTCCGCGGTCTTGAGGTTCTGCATGAGGTCGGCGATGCGGTCGGGCAGCTGCTCACGGGGGGTCTTGAGGCTCGAGGTGAGCTGCGACACGATGGCGCGCTCGACGGCGAGGTCCTGGAACGCCTCGCGTCCGACGAGGGACTCGATGCGGCGGTTCGTGGATCCGACGGAGGACTCCCCCACCACGTTGATGAGGCCGATCTGCGCGCTCGACGACACGTGCGTACCGGCGCACAGCTCGCGCGACCACGGGCCGCCGATGTCCACGACGCGCACGGTGTCGCCGTACTTCTCGCCGAACAGCGCCATGGCGCCGAGCTCCTTGGCCTCGGCGATCGGCATCACACGCGTCACGACCTGCAGGTCGTCGCGCACCGCGTCGTTCGCGATGTCCTCGATCTCGCTGCGCGTCTCGGGGCTCAGCGCCTGGTTCCATGCGAAGTCGAGGCGCATGTAGCCGGCGCGGTTGTAGGAGCCGGACTGGTGCGCGTCCTGGCCGAGCACCTGGCGGAGCGCGGCGTGCACGAGGTGCGTGCCCGAGTGCGCCTGCGTCGCGCCGCGGCGCCAGTCGGCGTCGACGACGGTGGTGGCGGCGTCGCCGACGCCCACCTCGCCCGAGCGCACCTGCACGCGGTGGCTGATGAGGCCCTTCACGGGCTTCTGCACGTCGAGCACCTCGAGGTCGAAGCCCTGGCCCACGATGCTGCCGGCGTCGGCCTCCTGGCCGCCGGACTCCGCGTAGAGGCTCGTCTCGGGGAGGATGACCTCCGCGATGTCGCCGGCGACCGCGTGGTCGACGCTCTGGCCGCCCACGATGAGGCCGAGGATCGTCGTTCCCGTCTCGAGCTCGTCGTACCCGGTGAAGCGCGTCTCGCCGGCCGCGCGGAACTCGCTGTAGACCGTCAGGTCGGCCAGCGCCGTCTTCTTCGACTTCGCGTCGGCCTTGGCGCGCGTGCGCTGCTCCATCATGAGGCGGTCGAACGCCTCGCGGTCGACCGTGAGGCCGTTCTCCTCCGCCATCTCGAGCGTGAGGTCGATGGGGAAGCCGAATGTGTCGTGCAGCAGGAAGGCGGTGTCGCCCGCGATCCGCTCACCGCCGGCCGCCTTCGTCTCGCCGACGGCGACGTCGAGGATCGTCGTGCCGCCCGACAGCGTGCGGAGGAAGGTCTCCTCCTCCGCGTAGGCGAGGCGGGAGATGCGGTCGAAGTCGTCGGACACCTCCGGGTACGCGGCCTTCATCGCGTCGCGCGACGCGGGGAACAGCTCGCCGAAGGTCGCCGCGTCGACGCCCATGAGGCGCATCGCGCGCACGGTGCGGCGCATGAGGCGCCGGAGGATGTAGCCGCGCCCCTCGTTGGACGGCCGCACGCCGTCGGACATGAGCATGAGCGAGGAGCGCACGTGGTCGGCGACGATGCGCATCCGCACGTCGTCCTCGTGGTCGGCTCCGTAGCGACGGCCGGTGAGCTCGGCCGCGCGGTCGAGCACGGGGCGCACCTGGTCGATCTCGTACATGTTCTCGACGCCCTGCTTGAGGAACGCGACGCGCTCGAGGCCCATGCCGGTGTCGATGTTCTTCTTCGGCAGGTCGCCGAGGATCTCGAAGTCGCTCTTGCTCGTGCCAGCGCCGCGCAGGTACTGCATGAAGACGAGGTTCCAGATCTCCACGTACCGGTCGTCGTCGGTCGCGGGGCCGCCGTCGGCGCCGTACGCGGGGCCGCGGTCGAAGAAGATCTCCGAGCACGGGCCGGCGGGGCCGGGCTGCCCGGTGTGCCAGTAGTTGGTGTCGCGGCCGAGACCCTGGATCCGGTCGTCCGGCAGGCCCGCGATGCGCTTCCACGCCTGCCGGGCCTCGTCGTCCTCGTGGTACACGGTGACCCAGAGGTCGCGCGGGTCGAAGCCCAGGCCGCCGTCGGCCTCGCTCGTGGTGAGCAGCTCCCACGCGTACGCGATCGCCTGCTCCTTGAAGTAGTCGCCGAAGGAGAAGTTGCCGTTCATCTGGAAGAAGGTGCCGTGCCTGGGCGTGCGGCCGACCTCCTCGATGTCGAGGGTGCGGATGCACTTCTGCACGCTCGTGGCGCGCGGGAACGGCGCGGGCACGACGCCCGTGAGGTACGGCACGAACGGCACCATGCCGGCGACCGTGAAGAGCAGCGTCGGGTCGTCGCTCACGAGCGACGCCGACGGCACGACGGTGTGCCCCCGGTCGCCGAAGTACGTGAGCCAGGCGTTGCGGATGTCTGCGGTCTGCATGCGGTCTACTGCTTTCCCAGCTCGGTGATGGTGTCCTCGGCCTCGCCCACGGCGGAGCGGAGCTCTGCCTCCCGGCGGCGATAGCCGTCCTCGACCGCCTCGCCGAAGCGGCGGGCGCGGGCGTCGACGCTCTGGAAGAGGCGGTGCCCGGCGGGCGTGCGGTCGACCACGTGGGCGACGGCGAAGCCGATGACGACCCCCACGACGATGAGGACGAGGTTCTTCATGGTGCTCCCCTTCCGGGAGGTGACGCGACGGACGGGGCCTTCGGGGCCGAGGGCGATCCTACCGGCCGGGCCGCCGTCCACCCCGGCCGGGCGGCGCGCACGACGGCCGGGCGGCGCGCACGACGGCCGGATAC
>NZ_QWGT01000255.1 GCF_003576405.1 Clavibacter lycopersici | reverse complement strand
CCTCGGCCGCGGCGGCCGCCCGCGGCACGCTCGGCGACGACGTGTCGGCGGTGTGCGTGCGCTACGCGGGCGGCGCCTGAGGCTCGTCCGGCACGGGCGTCGCCTCCGCCCGCGCGTACTCGGATCCCGAGCGCGTGCGGAGCAGGAGCCCCGCATCCACGAGGTGGCGGCGGAGCAGCGCGTGGTCGTCGGTGACCCGTACGAGCCGCTCGGTGAGGGCCTTCTCGTCGAGCACCTCGTCGGGATCCAGCACCTGGGCGACGACGTGCCGCAGCAGGTCGTCGAGGTCGGCGGGACCGGCGGGCCACTGGACGATGCGGTCGTCGCGGAGGAAGCGCTCGACGCCCTGCGCGGGCGGGGTCGCGGGCCGCTGGGCGAGGATCGCGCGGAAGGCGGCGTCGGGTGCGGTCGCGGTGCCGTCGGGGTCGACCACCACGAGGTCGGAGCCGACGAGCGAGGCCTGCGCCTTCCTCCTGCGCGCCGGGGAGAGGTGCGCGAGCGCGTCGTCGAGCGAGGATCCGAGCACGACGCGCGCGTACGCGGCCCGCATCTCCGCGTCGGCGAGCACGGCGGCGATGCGGCGCGGGTCGATGTGGTCCATGGATCCAGCCTCCCGCATCCTCGATGACCCGGTCGCGCGCGGCGGATCGGAGCAGGGTGGAGACGCACCCCGCAGCAGCGGGGCGCGACGCGGACGACAGGAGGCGCACATGGCGGATCTCGCAGACAAGGCCAAGGGACTCATCGACAGCGACAAGGGCGAGCAGGTGACGGACGGAGCCATCGACAAGGGCCAGGACGCCGCCAGCAGCGCGACCGGCGGCAAGTCCGACGGCGCCGCGGAGAAGGCCGGCGACGTCGTTGACCAGAAGCTCGGCCAGTAGTCCCGCATCTCGAACGGACGGCCCCGACTCCCCTCATGGGGGTCGGGGCCGTTCCTCGTCCGGGGGCGTCCCCGCCGCGTGCCGCGCCCCCGTCCGCCGCGGTGCCTGGCGGGGCCGCGCGCGCCGCCGGTACGGTCGGGAGATGACCGCCCTCCGCATCCTCGGCCGCATCCTCACGCGGATCCTCCACGTGCTCGGCAAGGTGCGGCTCGGCGGCAGCGGCCAGAACCCCGCGAACGGCGACCCGATGGGGTTCGAGAAGCCGCAGCAGTACCGGCCCTAGCGTCGCCGGCACGACCCAGCACGTCCGACGCCTCCTCCCGAAGCCGCTCGGCGACCATCTGTGTACGGTGGACACCGTCCGCCGAGCTGGCGTCGGGGGTCGCCCCTAGCGTCGTCCGGGCGGGGGAGGTCCTCCTGCGGGGACGGGGGATCCATGGCACGCACCGACGCACGGCTCGAGGTGGTGGCGCTGAGCCCCACGGAGTGGCGGGTGTGCGACGCGCGCATCGGCGCCGCCGACGCCACCCGCATCATCGCGTACGCGCAGCGGCGGGGCGGCCGGGTCGAGCTCATGCGGATGCGGCCGGTGCCGGGCCTCTGCGACTGGTTCGGCAGCCTCGACGACGCGCTCGCCGCCGTCGCGGCCGAGCTGCCGCGGGAGCGCGCGCTCATCGCGTGACGCGTCGCCCACGGCACACGGCCCCGGCCCTCGCGAGGAGGATCGGGGCCGTGCGGGTGTCGCGAGGAGCCGGATCAGCTCGCGTCGGAGACCGCGGAGTTGATCGCGGTGGGAGCGTCGTACTCCTTGTCGGCGATGCCGCGGAGCGCGTCGAGGGTGTCGGAGTCGGCGCCCGACTCCTCCGCCTTCTTCACGATCGCGTCCTTCGAGGCCGGGTAGTCGAGGCCGCTGAGGTGCTTCTGGAGCTCGATGGGGTTGATGGCCATGGGGTGTCCTCTCGTCGGTGATCAGGAGCGGTCGGCGCGAGGGATCGCGTCGCCCACGGATCGAGTCGACTCCTCGCGGGGCGCGTCGCCTAGGTGCTCTTCCTGGGGATCCGGCGACTCCGACGCGAAGACCACGTCGAACGCGTCGACCTCGCGAACGGGGATCGTGGTCGGCGCCTCGAGGTGCACGGCGCCGCTCGGGACGATGCCCGCGCCGCCGAAGCGCTCCATCACGCGCCACTGCGCGGCGACGTCCTCGCCGGAGTGCTCGGCGGGGAGCCGGTCCCAGAAGTCGAAGCCGCCGGTCTCCACCAGCGCGCGGCGCCGGTAGAGCACGCAGCCGCCGATCCAGGCGATCCGGTAGGCGAGCCAGGTGTCGACCTCGAGGTCGAGGTCGGCGGCGATGTGCGCGAGGTTGGCGGCGTTGTGCAGGGGCCAGCGGTCGAAGCCCGGGGTGCCGCGGCGGATCCGCTCGGGTCGCACCGCGTCGCCCCACGGCGCGAAGGCGGCGGCCTCGTGGTCCCGCCGGTCGTCGAGGTAGCTGAGGCCCTGGACGGCGGCGCCGACGAAGCCGATGTCGAGCGTCTCGAGCGCCTCGTGCATCCGCCGCAGCATGCCGGGCTCGAGCCAGACGTCGTCGTCGAGGAACAGCACGGCGTCGGCGGTGGCGCGGGCGAGGAGCGACGCCCGGTGCTCGGCGATCCCGCGGCGCGGCAGGTGCGCGACCACCTCGACCTCGCGGCCCTGCGCCCGCAGCACGCGCGCCATGCCCTGCACGCTGGGCTCGGACCCGGCGCGGGAGCCCTCGGACTGGTCGCTGACGATCACGCGGAACGGCGGGTCGTCCTACCCGGCGAGGCCCGAGAGGGTCACGGCGAGCTCGGCGGTGCGGCCCGCGGTCGGCACGAGCACGTCGATGGCGGGCGCGTCGGGCGCGCGACCGGCGCCCCACTCGCCGGACCAGCGGCGGCTGCGGCGGCCGGTCACCGGGGAGCTCCCGGTGCGGGCTCCGGATCCGTCTCGGGTGCGGAAGCGGGTGCGGGGGCGTCCGGATCGGAGGCGGGCGCCGAGGTGGCCGTGCCCGCCGGCCGCGTGAAGCCGGCGTCGGGTGCCGAGGCGCGGATCCGGTCGACCATCGAGCTCGTGGACTGCGACGGCACGTAGCCGAGGATCGACACCTCGCCGCCGTACGCGCGCACCACGTCGGTCTCGTCGAGCATCTCGGGCGTGTAGTCGCCGCCCTTCGCGTAGACGTCGGGCTGCACCGCCTCGAGCAGCGGGATGGGGGTGTCGGTGTCGAACACGGTGATCACGTCGACGCACGACAGCTCGGCGAGCACACCCGCGCGGTCCTCTGCGGTGTTCACCGGCCGGTCGGATCCCTTGAGCCGGCGCACCGAGTCGTCGCTGTTGAGCGCCACCACGAGCACGTCGCCCAGCCGCTTCGCCTGCCGCAGGTAGGTCGTGTGGCCGCGGTGCAGCACGTCGAAGCAGCCGTTCGTGAACACGATGCGACGCCCGGCGGCGCGCTCGCCCGCGACGAGGTCCACGAGCTCGGCCTCGGAGACGGTGCGCGAGCGGGTCTCGCCGAGGTGGTCGGCGAGGGTCGCCGCGGAGCACACGGACGTGCCGGGCAGCCGCACGACCACGTCGGCCGCGGCCTGCGCGAAGTCGGCGCTCACGGCGAGCGGGAGGCCGACGGCGCGCGCCAGCGTGAGGGCCGCGACGAACGTGTCGCCCGCGCCGGACGCCTGCTTCTCGGGCACCGGGTGGGCGCGCGTCCGGTACGGATCGCCCGCGCCGAGCACGACGGTGCCGTCGCGGTCGAGCGTGACGACGGCGGTCGCGGATCCGGCGGCGGCCAGGATCCGGTCGCCGAGGCCCGCGACCACGGCGGCCCGGTCCTCGTCG
>NZ_QWGT01000254.1 GCF_003576405.1 Clavibacter lycopersici | reverse complement strand
CGGCTCGCCCCGCTCGCGCTCGGCCGTGAGCACGCGGGACCGGCGCGACGCCGCCCGGTCGAGCGCCAGCGCGAGGAGCGCGGCCAGGCCGCCGAACAGGACGACCGCGAACAGCGCCAGGAACGCCAGGACCTGGGCCTCCGAGAACTCGGGGTTCGGCGGGAAGGTGAGCGTGAGGACCATCGCCACGACGATGCCGAGCACGGCGCCGACGCCCATGAAGCGGAAGTAGCGGGGGGACCGCCGCACGAGGACCTCGGTGCGGCGCTCGTCGTCGGGCTGGGGTCGGGCGTCGGTCATGGCTCCATCATCCCCCGCACCACCGGCACGGCACGAACCGCGGCGGCGGCGATCGCCGCTCAGCGGTCGGCGGGGAGCTCCCACGGCACGGGGAGCAGGCCGCGGAGGTCGGCGCGGAGCCCGGAGGCGCGCACGGCGCCCGCCTCGACGCCGGCCTCCCAGCTCGTGCCGCCCGTGGCGAGCGCGATCCAGGTGGCGGGATCCGTCTCGATGACGTTGGGCGGCGTGCCGCGCGTGTGGCCGGGGCCCTCGATGCACTGCACGGCGCCGAACGGCGGGACGCGCACCTCGACGGTGCCGCCGGGGGCGAGATCCGCCAGCGATTGCAGCAGGAAGCGGACGGCGGTGGCGCGCGTCTCCCGGTCGGCGTCGGCGCCCTGGGCGAGCGCGGCCCGCACGGCGGGCTGTCCGACGGTGGGGTGGATGCGCGCCTTGGCCATCGTCCCAGGATGCCAGAGCGGCGGACGCCCGGCCGTCCGCCGCCGCTCGCCGCACCCCTCCAAATGGGGCGTCGCGCCGTGTCCGTCCTTTGGGGGACATCCATTACCTTGTATGGAAGTGCCCAGCGGTGACACGCCCCGCTCGGCACAGCAGGACGTCCTCCCTCCCGTCGCCTCCCCCGCGCCGGGAGGGCGGGACGACGTGCCCGTCGGCGGACCCGAAGAACGCCGGCGCGGCAGGGAGCCGACCCACCCCGTTCCCGCGGCGGGTCGGCTCCCGCCCTCCGCTCCCCCTCCCCAGGGGCGCGGATGCGGCACGCTCGCGGACGCTCCTCGCGGACGCTCCCCGGGGCCCGGTCCGGCGGGTCCCGCGTCGATAGGGTGGGGGCGTGAAGATCCTGGTACTCGGTTCCGGTGCGCGCGAGCACGCCATCGTCACGGCCCTGCTCCGGGAGGACGCGGGCCACGAGATCGTCGCGGCGCCCGGCAACGCGGGGATCGCGCGCGTCGTGCCGGTCGTGAAGATGGACATCGACGACCCGGGCGTGGTCGCGGAGCACGCCCTCTCGGAGGGCTTCGAGCTCGTGGTCGTGGGGCCGGAGGCGCCGCTCGTCGCCGGGGTCGCGGACGCGCTCCGCACGCGCGGCATCCCGGTGTTCGGGCCGGGTCGGGCCGCCGCAGCGCTCGAGGGATCCAAGACCTTCGCCAAGCGCATCATGGAGGAGGCGGGCGTCCCCACGGGCCGCGCCGCCCAGGCCGGCACCGTCGACGAGGTCGAGGCCGCGCTCGACGAGTACGGCGCCCCCTACGTCATCAAGGCCGACGGCCTCGCCGCGGGCAAGGGCGTGCTGGTCACGGCCGACCGCACGCTCGCCCTCGAGCACGCCCGGCACTACCTCGGCCAGGGCACCGTGCTCGTCGAGGAGTTCCTCGCCGGGCAGGAGGTGTCGCTGTTCCTCCTCTCCGACGGGCACGACGTGGTCCCGCTCTCCCCCGCGCAGGACTACAAGCGCCTCGGCGACGGCGACGCGGGTCCCAACACGGGCGGCATGGGCGCGTACTCGCCGCTGCCGTGGCTGCCGGACGGCTTCGTCGACGAGGTCATCGACACCATCGCGCTGCCGACCGTGCGGAAGCTCGCGGAGGAGCAGACGCCGTTCATCGGGCTCCTCTACTGCGGCCTCATCCTCACCGCGGACGGGATCCGGGTCATCGAGTTCAACGCGCGGTTCGGGGATCCGGAGACGCAGGTCGTGCTGCCCCGCCTCGTCACGCCGCTCTCGCAGCTGCTGCTCGCGGCCGCATCGGGCGAGCTCGGCGGGGTCGCCCGGCCGGAGTTCTCGGACGACGTCGCGGTCACGGTCGTGGTCGCGAGCGAGGGGTACCCGGAGTCGCCGCGGACCGGCCGCGTCATCACCGGCGTCGAGGACGCCGAGCGGGTGTCGGGCGTGAGCATCGCGCACGCGGCCACCGCCGAGTCCGACGCCGGCCTGGTCGCCACCGGCGGGCGCGTGCTGAGCGTGGTCGCGACGGGTCGCGGGTTCGAGGAGGCGAGGTCGCGCGTGTACGAGGCCGTCGGGCTGATCGAGCTCGACGGATCGCAGCACCGCACGGACATCGCCGCGCAGGTCATCCGATGAGCGCGCTCGTTCCCGCGGGCCACGCGAGCGAATGGGACCTGCCCGGCTGGGACCACGCGTACTCGGGCAAGGTGCGGGAGCTCTTCAGCCCCGCCGTCGACGACACCGACGACCGCGCGCTCGAGGGCGAGCCGCACGTGCTCGTCGTGGCGACCGACCGGGTGAGCGCGTACGACTTCGCGCTCGAGCCCGGGATCCCGCACAAGGGCGAGCTCCTCACCCAGCTCAGCCTGTGGTGGTTCGACCAGCTCGACGGCATCCCCGACCACCTCGTCGACCGCGCGACCCTCGACCGCATCGGGATCCCCGAGGCCGTGGCCGGGCGCGCGATGCTCTGCCAGGTGCTCGAGATGCTGCCCATCGAGTGCGTCGTGCGCGGCTACCTCGCGGGATCCGGCTGGGAGGAGTACCGGCAGCACGGCACGGTGTGCGGCATCCCGCTGCCGGCCGGCCTCCAGCAGGGCGACCGCCTCCCGGAGCCGATCTACACGCCCGCGTGGAAGGCGCCGCAGGGCGAGCACGACGAGAACATCACGTTCGCGCGCACCGAGGAGCTCGTGGGGCACGAGGAGGCGGCCCGCCTGCGCGACCTCTCGCTCGACGTGTACCGCCGCGCGTCGGCCATCGCCGAGGAGCGCGGCGTGATCCTCGCGGACACCAAGTTCGAGTTCGGGATCGACCCGCGCACGGGGATCACGACGCTGGCGGACGAGGTGCTCACGAGCGACTCGTCGCGCTACTGGGACGCGGAGGCGTACGCGACGGGCAACCGCACGGACAGCTTCGACAAGCAGATCGTGCGGGACTGGCTGTCGGCGAACTGGGATCGCACGGGCACGCCGCCCGTGCTCCCGCAGGAGATCGTGGAGCGGACGGCCGAGCGGTACCGGGAGCTCATCGCGCGGCTCACCGGGCGGTAGGCGCGACGGAGGTGCCGGTCTGCCGGGCGGCGGGAGCCCGGTCGACGTGGATCCGCTACAGGTTCTCGTACCCGCGGACGACGCGGTCGATGGCGACCTCGGCCACCTCGCGGGCGTCGGCGTCGGGCAGCTCGTCGAGTGCGCCCTCGATGTCCTGGCCGCCCATGCGCAGGACGGCGAGGCGCTCGAACTCCTCGACGGCCTCGGGGGTGGGCTCCTCGGTCGGGCCCGGGGTCGTCGGCTGGTCGGCGTCCTGATCGGCGTGCTGGTCCATGGTGGATCCCCTCTGTCGTGCGTGGGCGGTGCGGATCGCGCTCCGGCCCTGCCGCCAGGGTCCCACACCCGCGTGGCCGGGGGATCCGAGGGCGCCAGACTGCCACATCCGCGCTCCCCGTCGCCCGCCCCGATCGGCCTCGGGCGTGGCGGGCGCCGCGCCGCGACGCGCCGGG
>NZ_QWGT01000253.1 GCF_003576405.1 Clavibacter lycopersici | reverse complement strand
GCCCCGACCGCGCCGCCACCCGCAGCGCCCGCCGGCCCCGAGGCCCCCGCCGACGTGTCCCGCCGCCGACGGCGCGTCCTCACCGCGTCGTTCATCGGCACCACCGTCGAGTACTACGACTTCTACCTCTACGCCACGGCGTCCGCGCTCGTGTTCGGCAGCCAGTTCTTCCCGAACCAGACGCCCGCGGTCGGCCTGCTGTCGTCGTTCGCCGCGTACGGCGTCGGCTTCCTCGCCCGGCCCATCGGCGGGATCGTCGCCGGTCACCTCGGCGACCGCATCGGCCGCAAGCGCATGCTCGTCTACTCGCTCGTGCTCATGGGGATCGCGTCGACCCTCATCGGCGTCCTGCCGACCTACGCGACCATCGGCCTCGCGAGCGTCGTCGGCCTCGTGTTCCTGCGGCTCGTGCAGGGCATCGCGGCGGGTGCCGAGTGGGGCGGATCCGCGCTGCTCTCCGTCGAGCACGCCCCCGCTCACCGCCGCGGCCTGTTCGGCGCGTTCACGCAGATGGGATCCGCGGGCGGCATGCTCCTCGCGACCGGCGTCTTCGCGGCGACGCGCTTCTCGCTCGGCGAGGAGCAGTTCCTCGCGTGGGGCTGGCGGCTGCCGTTCCTCCTCAGCGCCGTGCTCGTGGGCGTTGGCCTCGTGATCCGCCTGCGCGTGGAGGACGCGGCCGAGTTCCGCGACATCAAGGAGTCGGGGAAGGTCGAGCGCTTCCCGCTGGGCGTGGTGCTGCGGAAGCACCCGCGCGCCGTGCTGATCACCGCGGGCCTCCGCCTCGTGCAGCCCGCGCTCTACTCGATCCTCACCGTCTACACGCTCTCCTACCTCGCCGAGAAGCGCGGCGACTCGGGCAGCGCGCTCACGGCGGTGCTCATCGTCTCGGCGCTCAGCGTGCTGACGACGCCGCTCTGGGGCTGGATCTCCGACAAGGTCGGCCGCCGCCGCCTCACCATCGCGAGCGCCGCCGGCATCGGGATCCTCATCTGGCCGTTCTTCGCGTTCCTCGACTCGGGCCCGCTGCTGCTCCTGCCGCTCGTCTTCGCGCTGGGCATGAACGTCTTCCACGACTCCATCTACGGCCCGCAGGCCGCGTGGTTCGCCGAGCAGTTCCCGACGGGCGTCCGCTACAGCGGCGTCTCGCTCGGCTACCAGGTCGGCAGCATCTTCTCCGTCGGCCTTACGCCGCTGCTCGCGGTGCTGTTCCTGCAGTGGGGCGGCGGATCCCCCTGGATCCTCTGCGCCTACATCGGCCTCTACGCGGTGCTGACGATCGCGGCGGCGCTGGCGGCGAAGGACCCGGCCAGGGACGCGATCGCGGAGCGGCGGGCGGTTGCGGCCGCGGCCTCTCCGGACGCCGATGTG
Source organism: Clavibacter lycopersici (assembly GCF_003576405.1). Taxonomy (GTDB): domain Bacteria; phylum Actinomycetota; class Actinomycetes; order Actinomycetales; family Microbacteriaceae; genus Clavibacter; species Clavibacter lycopersici. The sequence continues at coordinate 2,407 of NZ_QWGT01000253.1, read as the reverse complement.
CCCGCATCGGTCTCCGCCGATCTCCGGGAGCGGGAGCGCGCGACGGCGCGCTAGGACCTCGTCGGTCGAGGGGGTGGGGCGGAGACGTCCCACCCCCTCGTCGCGTCCGGCGCTCGTCCGTCGATCCCCGCCGCCCGTATCGTGTCGGCATGACCGCGCCGACCGTCCGCCCCGCCGTGCCCGACGACGCCGACGGGATCGCCGAGGTCCACATCCGCGCCTGGCGGGAGACGTACGCGCACCTGCTGCCGGCTTCCTACCTCAACGGGCTCGACGTCGCGACCCGCGCCGAGCAGTGGCGCGGGACGCTGGCCTCCTCGTCCGCCGCGCCGCCGTTCGTCGCCCTCGACGGCGACCGCATCGTCGGCTTCGCCCTCGCGGGACCGGCGCGCGACGAGGATCCACCGCGCCCGTTCCAGCTCTACGCGATCAACGTGGTCGCGTCTGCACACGGCTCGGGCGCGGGCCAGGCCCTGTTCGATGCGGCCGTCGGCGACTCCCCCGCCTACCTCTGGGCGGCCGACGACAACCCGCGCGCCGAGGCGTTCTACCGCCGCAACGGGTTCGCGCGGGATGGCGGGGTGGAGACGCAGACGTTCCAGGGCGCGGAGATGGTCACGGTGCGGATGGTGCGGTGAGGTTGCCCGGGCGGGCGTCGTGGGGTAGCCCGGGAATCAGCATCTAATCGTGAGGCCGTAGCACCCGGTCTTCGCCCTGGGGCTCATGTTCGATCACGTGAGACCTCAGCCGTGCCGGGATCAGGCAAGGACCCCGCTTTCAAGCGCATGACGCGCTCGACGGCGCGGAGGCGTACGACGAGCTCTCCACGGACCTCCATCAAAGCGAACTGCCAACGCTCGGGATCGGCCTCGTTCAAGCTCTTGAACTCGCGTGTCCACGCTGCCATCTCCTGGAGGAGCGCGCGAAGCCGATGGTCCGGAGCGATCTGATCCCTGATCAAAGCGATCTGTGCTTGTGCGCTCTGAACGCTCTTACGGCACCTGTCAGGATCGTCGCCTAACGGTGAGGTGACGGACGGCGAGATAGGCATGAATGCGCGTCGCATGGCGAGGTCATCGGCGAGGTTCCTGACGAGTTGCTCATTAGACCGGCGCTGTTGGACCAGATAGGTGATCAGACCTATGGCGACGGTGAGCATTGCTCCGATGGTGGCGACGAGGATGTCGGGCCAAAAAGTCGCCCACATTCCCGACGAGACGGCTGCGACAGCAGTCACATCGTGTTCCAGTGGTTCTTGCCGTTGGCATCCGGTCCCTTGCCGCCGCACTTGTAGCTGCGACCGTTCGCCGCCTGGGCGACGTTGCCGATGTCGGCGTTGGAGCAGAAGGCGCCGGGGATGATGAGCCCGGTCTGCTGCGCCGGCTCGGGAGCCGGGGCGGCCGGAGCCGGTGCGGGAGCAGGTGCGACGGGCGCGGGAGCGGGAGCAGGAGCGGCCGGCTGCTGGACAGGTGCGGGCGCCACCGTCGGCGCGACCGTGGGCTCCGGCGTCGGCGTCGGGGCGGGCGCCAGCAGAGTGAGCGTCACGGTGGATCCGGTGTCGACGCGGGATCCGGCGACCGGGCTCTGCGACTTGACGGTCATGCCATCGGTGACGCTCGGCACCACGCCGGACTCGAGCACGTACTGGACCACGTAGCCGGCCTCGCGGAGGAGCGTGCGGGCGTCAGTCGCGGACTTCGCGCTGACGTCCTCGACGACGTGCACCACGGGGGTCGGCGACGCGGTGGGCGTCGGAGTAGGGCTCGGAGATGCGCTCGTGGCGGCGGCCAACGCAGGCGCCGGAGCCGACCCGGAAGCACCCGCAGGCAGAGCCGCGCCGATGATCAGCAGCAGGACCGCGCCGACCGCGGTAGCGGTGCCGCGCGGACGCGAGGTCAGGGCGGGCACGAACCCGCGACGCCCGAAGACGACCGTGTACAAGGCGGCCGCGAGGGCGACCAGGCCGAGGGACACGAACATGCCGCGGTAGCCGCCGCCCGCTGAGCTGAGGAGGATGACGAGCGCGGCCACGGTCGCGACGATCCAGGTCGCCGCCGGGTGCATCCCCGGACGCGTATCGGCGAGCACCGCTGCAGGAGCCGCAGGAGCGACCGGCGCCGCGACCGCATGCTGTCGCGTCGGCACCGGCATCACGACGGTCGCCGCAGCCGCGCCGGCGCTCTTCTCCCAGGCCGCGGCCTCGCGCTCCGCGGCCTTCGCCTGCATCGCCGCCTCGCGCTGCGCGAGCTTCACGGCCCGCTGATGCTCGGCCTCAGCAGCGCGCACAGCCTTCGCCTGCGCTGCCTCCGCCGCCCGCATGGCTTTCTCGCGCGCTGCCTCAGCGGCCTGGGCGCTCCGCGCGGCGTCCGCCTGCGGCGAGGCTGCGACGGCCGCCGTGGCCGCTGCG
>NZ_QWGT01000252.1 GCF_003576405.1 Clavibacter lycopersici | reverse complement strand
CGAAGCCGCCCGGCCGGAGCACGCGCCGGGCGGCGCCGCGCATCGTGCGCGCGGGCGACGCGAACTCGCCCTGCCCGCCGACGAGGCCGATGACCGGGGGGACCAGCCGGGAGATCAGGCTGCGGCGCGTGCGCATCGGGATCGGCTCAGCTGGCCGGGCTGTACCACTTGGAGACCAGGTGGTCGGCCTCCACGCGGCGGATGGTGCCGGAGTGGGAGCGGAGCACGATGCTCGAGGTGCGGATCATGCCCCGGTGCCGGGTGACGCCCGCGACGAGCGCGCCGTCCGTGACGCCGGTGGCGACGAAGTACGCGTTGTCGCCCGTGACGAGGTCGTCCTGGTCGAGGATCCGGTCGAGGTCGTGGCCCGCGTCGATCGCGCGCTGCCGCTCGGCGTCGTCCTTCGGCGCGAGGCGCGAGAGGAGCACGCCGCCGAGCGCCTTGATCGCGCACGCCGTGATGATGCCCTCGGGGGTGCCGCCGATGCCCACGCACATGTCGATGCGGGAGTCGGGGCGGGCCGCGTTGATGCCGCCGGCGACGTCGCCGTCCAGCAGCAGGCGGGTGGAGGCGCCGGCCGCGCGGATCTGCGCGATGAGGTCCGCGTGCCGCGGCCGGTCGAGCACGGCGACCTGCATGTCCTCGACGGCGAGGCCCTTCGCGTCGGCCAGCGCGCGGATGTTGTCGCCGATGGGGCGGTCGAGGTCGACGACGCCGCGGCCCTCGGGGCCGGTGACGAGCTTGTCCATGTAGAAGACCGCCGACGGGTCGAACATGCTGCCGCGGTCGCTGACCGCGATGACGGACAGGGCGTTCATGCGGCCGGCGGCGGTGAGGCTCGTGCCGTCGATGGGATCCACCGCGATGTCGCACGCGGGGCCGAAGCCGTTGCCGACGTGCTCGCCGTTGAAGAGCATCGGCGCCTCGTCCTTCTCGCCCTCGCCGATGACGACGAGTCCGTCGAAGGCGACGGTGCCGAGGAACTTGCGCATCGCGTCCACCGCGGCGCCGTCTGCGGCGTTCTTGTCGCCCTTGCCGATGAAGGGGGCGGAGCGGATGGCCGCGGCCTCGGTGGCTCGGACGAGCTCCATCCCGAGGTTGCGATCCGGATTCGAGTAGTTCTCCTCGGTCATGTGGGGTCCTCCCGTAGAGACGTGCGCGGGCGGCTCCGTCGACTCCGCAGGTGCGTCCTCACGATCCTACGGCGGGCGTGCGGACCCTCCAGCTCCCGCTCGCGATGTACCGGACCATCACGTTGAGCGTGGCGACGAACGGCACCGCGAACAGCGCACCCGCGACGCCGCCGACGTACGAGCCCGCCGCGACGGCGAGCACGACGGCGAGCGGATGCACGTGCACGGCGCCGCCCATCACGAGCGGCTGCAGCACGTGCGACTCGAGCAGGTGCACGCCGATGACGGCCACGAGCATGATCACGGCCTGCAGCGGCCCCACGAACACGAGCGCGATGACCACCGCGAACGCGCCCGACACGATGGCGCCCACGACCGGGATGAACGACGCGAGGAACACGACGACCGCGATGGGGATGGCGAGCGGCAGGCCGAGCAGCCACGCCGCGATGCCGATGCCGACCGCGTTGCCGGCCGCCACGAAGATCTGCACGCGCGTGAAGGCGGACAGCGTGCCCCAGCCCGCGAGCCCGGCGCCGTCGATGGCGGGACGCGCGCGGCGCGGGAAGACGGAGACGACGAAGCGCCAGATGCCGCGGCCGTCGATGAGCACGATGACGATGGTGAAGAAGGCGAGGAGCGCGCCCGTGACGAGGTGGCCGACCCCGAGCCCCGCATCGAGCGCGCCGGTGAGCAGCGCCTCGCGGCTGTTCTCGAGGGCCGTGCCCGCGGAGGCGAGGAGCGCGTCGTAGTCGGACGGCACGACGTTGAACGGCGGCTGCGCGAGGAGGTCGCGCACGGACTCGAACCGGTCCATCGCCTCGCGCTGCAGGGTGGGGATGCCCGTGCGGATCTGCGTGACGACCAGCAGCAGGAGACCGGCGATGACGACCGCGGTCGCGAGCAGCGTCGCCGTGATGGCGACCCACGCGGGCCATCGCCGCTTCCGCAGCCCGGCGACCACCGGCTGCAGCAGGGCGCAGACGAGGAGTCCGATGAGGAACGGGATCACCACCTCCTTGAGCGCGATGAGGATCCACACGGCGGCCGCGACCGCCAGCCCGATGACGAGCAGGCGCCACGACCACTCGGCCGCGAGCAGGATGCCCGGGGTGACGCCGCGCTCGGCGGCGCGGTCGGCGTGGGGGGCGGGATCCGACGCAGCGGGGCTGGCCGGCGCTCCGGGGCTGGCCGGCGAGGGCTCGACGTCGTGGGACATGGCGGTGCTCCGATCTCGGTGCGCGGGAGGGGATCCCTCGGTCGGAGGGGAGCCCGGCGCCCATCATGGCGGTGGCCGACGGGTGCCGGTCCGCGGTTGTCCCGCGCGCGTGCGCACGAGGATCCTCCGCCCGCCTGTGAGGGGTGGACCGCCTCCGTCCGTCCCCAGCGGTACGGCGCGGCCTCCTCCTCATGTGAGAATGGTTCTCAGATAGGGGAGGTCGCCCGATGGATCCGCTCGTCGAGCACCCGCGCACGTCCGCGCCCGCCGCGCCGCCCGCCGCCGCGCCGCCCGCCGCCACGTCGGTCACCGCCGTCATCCGCCGCGCGCGGCGCCGGGGCCGGACCACGATCGGCGTGCTCGCGGTGCTCCTCGCCCTCGTCGCGCTCGGGGCGCTGGCGATCGGGCCCGTGCCGCTGTCGCCGGGCGACGTGGCGGGGATCCTCGGCGAGCGCCTGCTCGGCCTCCCCCGCGGCGGCTGGACCGACCAGGCCGCGCAGATCGTGATCGGCACCCGGGCGCCCCGCGTCGCCATGGCGGTCGTGGCGGGCGCCGTGCTCGCCGCGGCGGGCGCCGTGCTGCAGGCCCTCGTGCGCAACGCCCTCGCGGATCCGTACCTCCTCGGCCTCAACTCCGGCGCGTCCACGGGCGTCGCCTTCGTCGTGCTCGTCGCGGGCGGCGGCAGCGCGCTCCTCTTCTCCGGCGCCGCGCTCGCGGGGGCGATCGGCGCCGTGCTCCTCGTGACCCTGCTCGCGGGCACCGCCGACCGACGCGGGCCGCTGCGCCTCGTGCTCGCGGGCCTCGCGGTCGGGTACGCGCTCAACGCGGCGACGAGCTTCCTCGTCTTCTCGAGCGACTCCCCCGAGGCGGCGCGGTCGGTGCTGTTCTGGCTGCTCGGATCCCTGGCGAGCGTGCAGCCCGTCGCCCTCGCGGGCGCCGCGGTGGCGGCGGCGGTCGGGCTCACGGCCCTCGTCGTGGTCGCGCCGCTCGTGGACGCGCTCGCGTCCGGGGACGACTCCGCGCGCTCGGCCGGGCTCGACCCGGAGCGCGCGCGCATCGGGCTCATGGTCGGCGTGTCGGCGATGGTCGGCGTGATCGTCGCGGGCGTCGGCGGGGTCGGCTTCGTCGGCCTCGTGGTGCCGCACCTCGCGCGGCGGCTCGTCGGCGGTCGCCACCGGCTCGTGATCCCGACCGCCGCCCTCCTCGGCGCGATGCTGCTCGTCGCCGCCGACACGGTCGCGCGCACGGCCCTCGCCCCGCAGGAGGTGCCCGTCGGCGTCGTCACCGGGATCCTCGGCGCTCCCTTCCTCCTCGTCCTCCTCCGCCGCGGCGGGATCCGCGCGGCCTGAGCCGCCGGCCCACCGCCGTCACCTCTCCCCCTCCCTCCCCCGACCCAGGAAGCCCCATGACCAGATCCCCCGCGCTCCGGCGCCCGCTCGCCCTCGTCGCCGCCGCGACCCTCCTCGCCGGGCTCGCCGCCTGCGCGCCCGCG
>NZ_QWGT01000251.1 GCF_003576405.1 Clavibacter lycopersici | reverse complement strand
GACAGCGCGCCGACGCCGTCCGCGTCCACCGGCGCCGCGTTGAACGCGATCCGCCGGTCGCCCGCTCCGGCGAGCGCCCGCTGCGCCCCGGCCACGAGCTCCCGCAGCCGGCCCTGCACGCGTGCGTGCTCGCGCTCGGCCTCCTGGTGCACCCAGGCGATCGAGGTGCCGGGCAGGATGTCGTGGAACTGCAGCAGCAGCACGGTGCGCCAGAGCGCGTCGAGCTCGTCGTGCGGGTACTCCGCGAGGTCGCGGACCGCGGCCGTCGCGAGCCACAGCTCCGCCTCGCGCAGCAGGTGCTCGCTGCGCCGGTTGCCCTGCTTCGTGCGCGCCTGCGACGTGTAGGTGCCGCGGTGGAACTCGAGGTACATCTCGCCGGACCACACGTGCGGATCCCGGATCTCGGCCTTCGCGGCGTCGAAGAACTCGAGCGGCGTGCCGAGCGTCACGCGGGGCGACCCCTCGAGGTCGCGTGCGCGGTGCGCGGCCGCGGTCATCTCGCGGGTCGGCCCGCCGCCGCCGTCGCCCCAGCCGAACGGCACGATGGAGGAGTTGCTCACGGCCTTCTCGGCGTGCTGTCGCTCGGCGCGGGCGAGGTCCTCGCCGGAGAGGTCGGAGTTGTAGGAGTCCACCGGCGGGAAGTGCGTGAACACGCGGCTGCCGTCGATGCCCTCCCAGAGGAACGTGTGGTGCGGCATCGTGTTCGTCTCGTTCCACGACTGCTTCTGCGTGAAGAAGTACTCGGCCCCGGCACCCCGCACGATCTGCGGCAGCGCGCCCGTGTAGCCGAAGGAGTCGGGGAGCCACACCTCCCTGGCGTCGATCCCGAACTCCTCGAGGAAGAAGCGCTTGCCCTGCACGAGCTGGCGGACGAGTGCCTCGCCGCCCGGCATGTTCGTGTCCGACTCGACCCACATGCCGCCGACGGGCACGAACCGGCCCTCGGCCACGCGCTCGCGCAGGCGCTCGAAGAGGCCCGGGTGGTCCTCCTTCAGCCACGCGTACTGCTGCGCGCTGGAGGCCGCGAACACGAAGTCGGGATCCTCGTCCATGAGCGCGAGCACGTTGGAGAAGGTGCGCGCGACCTTGCGGCGGGTCTCTCGGACGGGCCAGAGCCACGCCGAGTCGATGTGCGCGTGGCCGACCGCGGTGACCCGGTGCGCGCTCGCGTGCGCGGGGGCGGCGAGCACGGCCTCGAGCGCCCGTCGTCCGTCGGCTGCGGTGCCGGCGACGTCGTCGGGATCCACCGCGTCGCACATGCGCTCGAGGGCCGCGAGGATCTCCGCGCGGCGGGACGACGCCGGATCCAGCTGGCCCATGAGCCCCTGCAGCGTCCAGACGTCGCGGTCGAGCTCCCAGACGGTCAGATCGCGCCAGGCGAGGTCCATCGTGCGGAGCGTGTAGATCGGGTCGTCGCCCGCGGTCGCGAGGTCGCCGAGCGGCGTCTCGCCGTAGAAGAAGTTCCCGCCGACGTCGGGGTTCGACGCGGCCTCGATCCAGAGGTCGATCGGGGTGCCGGGCGTCTCGCCCGCGCCGACGCCCACGAGCGGCACGTAGCCGTTGTACGGCTCGATGGCCTTCACGACGCTGCCGTCGGGCCGGTACACGAGTCCCTCGGCCTGGAACCCGGGCTGCCGGTCGCTGAAGCCGAGGTCGACGAGCACCTCGAGCGCGGTGCCCTCGGCGTCGGCGTCCTCCGGCACGGTGCCGGTGACGTGGAACCACGTGGTGCCCCAGGCCCTGCTCCAGGGCGTGCCGACGGCGAACGGCCGGTACTCCTGGCGCACGGCCTCGGCGAACGGCACCGGCTCGCCGGGCGCGTCCCACGCCTCGATCGCGAGCGGGATCCGGCGGCGGTGCACGTTCGGGACGAGGCGATCGAGCACGAATCGGGCGACGCGGGCCTCGGCGAGCGCGGTGGTGGGGGGCATGGTCATCTCCAGTCGATGGCGCGGCGGGCCGCGGGCGGGTGGTGCGGGTGCATCGGGTCGTGCCCGGCGCGCGGTCGGGCGCCGGTGGTGGTGGTGCGCGGCATCAGCCCTTCACGGCGCCGGCCAGGGCGTTCGACCCGCCGAGCGTGCGCGAGACGAGCACGTACAGCGCGATGACGGGCACCGAGTACACGAGCGAGAACGCCGCGAGCTGCCCGTAGGCGACGGATCCGTACTGCCCGAAGAAGGCGAAGATGCTCACCGCGGCCGGCTGCTTGTCCGGGCTGAGCAGCAGGATGAAGGGCACGAAGAAGTTCCCCCACGCCTGGATGAACACGAAGATGAACACCACCGCGATCCCCGGCCGCATGAGCGGCACGACGATGTGCGTGAGCGTGCGCATCATCGATGCCCCGTCGGTCCACGCCGCCTCCTCGAGGGAGATCGGCACGGAGTCCATGAAGTTCTTCGCCATCCAGATCGCCATCGGCAGGCTCGTGGCGGCCAGGAAGAAGACCGTGCCGCCGATCGAGTCGATGAGGTCGAGCGTGACGAAGAGGCTGTAGACCGGCACCATCATCGCGGTGATGGGCAGGCACGTGCCGAAGAGGATCCCGTAGAGGAACGGCTTGTTGATCCGCATCCGGTACCGCGACAGCGGGTACGCCGCGAGGATCGCGACCGCCACCGTCACGATCGCGCAGCCGCCCGAGAGCACGAGGCTGTTCATCAGCGGGATGAACGAGATCTCCGGCGTGAGCACGGCCCGGAAGTTCTCCAGCGTGAACTCGCTGGGGACCTTCGCCGAGAGCGTCGCCGACGGGTCGAAGGCCGCGAGCAGGAGCCAGACGAGCGGCACCGCGAAGCACAGGGCGACGAGCACCAGCACGGCGTTCGACACGGCGCGCATCACGCGGCCGCTCGGACTGGTCATGCGCGATCCCGGCGGCCGGGCCGAGCGCGTCGCGCGGGCAGGACGAGCGTCGGTCGGCGTCATCGTGGTCACGGCCATGGTCAGTCCACCTCCGGGCGCAGGGCCCTGATGTAGATCACCGAGAACACGGCTCCGACGAGGAGCATGATCGTGGCGATCGCGGTGCCGAAGCCCAGCTGCGAGAACTGGAACGCCTCCTGGTAGGCGAGGATCGGCAGGGTCGAGCTGTTCGTCCCCGGCCCGCCGCCCGTCATCACGAAGATGAGGGTGAAGACCGAGAGCGTCTGCAGCGTGGTGAGCATCAGGTTGGTCGAGATGCTCCGGCGGATCACCGGCAGCGTGATGAAGACGAGCCGCTGCCAGCCGGTCGCGCCGTCCACCTCCGCGGACTCGGTGATCTCCGGCGGCACCTCCTGCACGGCCGCCGAGTAGACGAGCATCGAGAAGGCGGATCCGCGCCACACGTTCGCGAGGATCACCGAGAGCAGCGGCAGGCCGTAGAGCCAGTTCGCGCCCTCGATGCCGAACCAGCCGAGGATCGTGTTGAGCGTGCCCTCGTCGTCGAAGAACGCGTACGCCGCGAACGCGGCCACGATCTCCGGCAGCACCCACGCCGCGATGACGAAGGTGCCGACGACGGCGCGCACGATCCGGTTCCCCTGCCGCATGAGCAGCGCCAGCCCGAGGCCGACGACGTTCTGCCCGACGACCGCGGAGAAGAACACGAACGCGAGCGTGAGGAGCACCGACTTCGGGAAGTCGGGATCCGCGAACAGCGCCCGGTAGTTGTCGAACCCGATGAACTGCGCGCCGCCGGCGGCGTACCCGGTGAGGGACGCGTCGGTGAAGGAGCCGTAGAGGCTCGAGATCACGGGGCCGAGGAGGAACAGGGCGAGGAGGACGATCGAGGGCAGCAGCGGGATGGTGCGCGCGCCGGTGCGGAGCGCGCGGGCCCGGGCACGTCCCGGGCGGACCGGGGGCTTCCCGCCGGCACCCGGTCCGGATCCCGCCGCGCCCCG
>NZ_QWGT01000250.1 GCF_003576405.1 Clavibacter lycopersici | reverse complement strand
CGCCGCGCCCACCGTCGCGCCGGTCGATCCCAGCGGCACGGCCGAGGGCAACCTGCCCGCCTTCGAGGCGACGGCGGGCGGGGTCGTCGCCGCGGACCCCAACGCGCAGGGCCGTGCCCTCGTCGACGCCCTCGTCGCCGCCGGCTTCCCGAAGGACCGCATGGAGGTCACCGCCGACGCGACGCCCCTCGGCAACTCGGTCGACTCGATCCTCGTCTCGGTGCGGCTCGACGACGGCTGCCTCATCGGGCAGCGGGCGCAGGACGGCTTCAGCGCCCACGTCGAGCCGACCCTCGCCTCGGGCCGCTGCCTCATCGGCCAGACGCGCGCGATCGACTGGTGAGCAGGCCGCCGACGCCAGCGCGTGCGGCGTCCGGCACCTGCGGCACTGAATAGACTCGCTGGCATGGCTGAATACATCTACTCGATGGTCCGCGCCCGGAAGTCGGTCGGCGACAAGCTGATCCTCGACGACGTCACCATGTCGTTCATCCCCGGCGCCAAGATCGGCGTCGTCGGGCCGAACGGCGCGGGCAAGTCGACGATCCTGAAGATCATGGCGGGCCTCGACACCCCCAGCAACGGCGAGGCGAAGCTGTCGCCCGGCTACTCGGTCGGCATCCTCATGCAGGAGCCCGAGCTCGACGAGTCGAAGTCCGTCCTCGAGAACGTCCAGGAGGGCGTCGGCCCGCTCAAGGCGCAGGTCGACCGCTACAACGAGATCGCCGCGGCCATGGCCGAGCCCGACGCCGACTTCGACACCCTGCTCGCCGAGATGGGCACCCTGCAGGAGGCCATCGACGCCGCCGACGGCTGGGAGCTCGACTCGCAGCTCGAGCAGGCGATGGACGCGCTGCGCACGCCGCCGGGGGACGCCTCGGTCGCGAACCTCTCCGGAGGCGAGAAGCGCCGCGTCGCGCTCTGCAAGCTGCTGCTGCAGAAGCCCGACCTGCTGCTCCTCGACGAGCCCACCAACCACCTCGACGCCGAGAGCGTGCTCTGGCTCGAGCAGCACCTTTCCAAGTACCCCGGCGCCGTCCTCGCCGTGACCCACGACCGGTACTTCCTCGACCACGTGGCCGAGTGGATCGCCGAGGTCGACCGCGGGCGCCTCTACCCCTACGAGGGCAACTACTCCACCTACCTCGAGAAGAAGCAGGAGCGCCTCAGCGTCCAGGGCAAGAAGGACGCGAAGCTCTCCAAGCGCCTCGCCGAGGAGCTCGACTGGGTCCGCAGCAACGCCAAGGGCCGCCAGGCGAAGTCGAAGGCGCGCCTGGCGCGCTACGAGGAGATGGTGACCGAGGCGGAGCGCACGAGGAAGCTGGACTTCGAGGAGATCCAGATCCCGGTGGGCCCGCGGCTCGGCTCGCAGGTCATCGACGCGAAGAAGCTGCACAAGCAGTTCGGCGAGCGGGTCCTCATCGACGACCTCTCGTTCACGCTGCCCCGCAACGGCATCGTCGGCGTCATCGGCCCGAACGGCGTCGGCAAGACCACGCTGTTCAAGACCATCGTCGGCTTCGAGCCGCTCGACTCGGGCGAGCTGAAGGTGGGCGACACCGTCGACATCTCCTACGTCGACCAGAGCCGCGGCGGCATCGACCCCGAGAAGTCGCTGTTCGAGGTCGTCTCCGACGGCCAGGACTACATCCAGGTCGGCAAGCAGGAGGTGCCCGCGCGCGCCTACGTCTCGACCTTCGGGTTCAAGGGACCGGACCAGCAGAAGAAGGCCGGCATCCTCTCCGGCGGAGAGCGCAACCGCCTGAACCTCGCGCTCACCCTCAAGCAGGGCGGCAACCTCCTCCTGCTCGACGAGCCCACCAACGACCTGGACGTCGAGACGCTCGGCAGCCTCGAGAACGCGCTCCTCGAGTTCCCCGGCTGCGCCGTGGTCATCACCCACGACCGGTGGTTCCTCGATCGGATCGCGACGCACATCCTGTCCTACGAGGGCACGGAGGAGGATCCGGCGAACTGGTACTGGTTCGAGGGCAACTTCGAGTCGTACGAGCAGAACAAGATCGAGCGCCTGGGCCCGGACGCCGCGAAGCCGCACCGCTCCGCGTACCGCAAGCTCACGCGGGACTGATCGCGTGACCCGGGTCCACGTCCCGGTCCACCTCAGGTGGGCCGACCTCGACGCCTACGACCACGTGAACAACGTGGAGGTCCTGCGGCTCCTGGAGGAGGCGCGCGTCCGCGCATTCTGGCGGGGCGACGACGACGGGGACGGCGTGGACCCCGGGATGGCGCTCATCGACGCGACGGCGGGTGCCGCCACCATGACGATGATCGCCCGGCAGGAGATCGAGTACCTGCTGCCCATCTCCTACGGCAGGCGGCCGCTCGACGTGCAGGTGTGGCTCGGGCGGCTCGGCGGATCCAGCCTCGAGGCCTGCTACGAGGTGCGGACGCCCGTCGGCGTGGAGCCCGCGGCGCTGTACGCCCGCGCGTCGACCACCATCGTGCTCGTCGACTCCGGGACCGGGAGGCCCCGCCGGATCACCGAGGACGAGCGCGCCGCATGGGCGGACTACGTCGAGGAGCCCGTGGCCTTCAGCCGACGCAGCTGAGCGACCCGCCGAGCAGGTCGATCAGCCGCGGTCCGCCAGCGGCACGCGGACCATGCCCTCCTGCGCCACGCTCGCGAGCAGGATCCCGTCGCGCGAGTAGATGCGGCCGAGCGACAGGCCGCGGCCGCCCTGGGCGCTGGTCGACTCCTGCACGTAGAGCATCCACTCGTCCGCGCGGCCGAAGCGGTGGAACCACATGGCGTGGTCGAGGCTCGCGGCCTTGATGCCGGGGGTCGCCCACGACAGCCCGTGCCTGCGGTAGATGGACTCGAGGATCGAGTAGTCGCTCGCGTAGGCGAGGGAGGCGAGGTGCACGGCGGGGTCGTCAGGGAGGCGCCCGATCGCGCGGATCCACACGGCCTGGTGCGCGACGCGGTCGGGCGCGGCACCGAAGTAGACCGGCTGCTCGACGTGGCGCATGTCGAACGGGCGGTCGTTGGCCCAGTGCGCGGCGACGGGGTGGTCGATGCGGGACAGCACGTCGCGCGCGCTCGGCAGCGACTCCGGCTCGGGGATGCCCTCGGGCATGGGCGCCTGGTGCTCGAGGCCCTCGTCCGCGTCCTGGAACGAGGCGATCATCGAGAGGATCGGGCGGCCGTCCTGGTACGCCTGCGTGCGGCGGGTCGAGAACGAGCGGCCGTCGTGGATCCGGTCGACCGAGAAGGTGATGGGCTTCGTGACGTCGCCGGGGCGGAGGAAGTAGCCGTGCATGCTGTGCGGGCGGCGGTCGGCGTCCGTGGTGCGCATGGCCGCGACGAGGGACTGCGCGAGCACCTGGCCGCCGAAGACGCGGCCCATGGGCATCCACTGGGACGGGCCCGTGGAGATGTCCTCGCTCGTGCGGGCGCCCGTGTCGGTGAGGTCGAGCGCGGTGAGGAGGCCGGCGAGCGGGCCGTCGTCCGGGATGTCGGATGCGTGGTCGGTCATGGGTCCTCCGCCTGGCGAGCCGGCTTCGGGCAGCCGGGCGCCCGGCGGATCGCACGGGCGCATCCAGTAGCTTAGACACGCCATGACGCCCTCCTTCGCCCTCCGGGACGCCCTCGCCCTCGGCGATCTGCAGACCTTCCTCGGGCGCTCCGCCCGCGTCGACGACGGGGCCGTGCGCCTCATCGGATCCGGCGGCGTCCTCGCCGTCTACACCTCGGTGCTGCAGCCCGCCGGCCTCCTCGACCGGTCGCCCACCGTGCTCGGCCTCCGCACCTTCGCCGCCGAGACGCAGTCGCCCGTCGACAGCGTCGTGCCCATCCGCGCGCTCCTCGACCGCCTCGCGCGCCTCGAGGGGCCGGCGACCGGATCCCCGGGCGAGCCCGTCGGCGTGCTCGTGCCGCCGGACACCGCCACCGCGCCGTGGGCGGGGATCTCGCCCCCG
>NZ_QWGT01000249.1 GCF_003576405.1 Clavibacter lycopersici | reverse complement strand
AGGCGGCGCGTGCCGGCCAGGAGCTCGGCGGCGTCGGCGGCGTGCTCGACGCGCGTGGTCACCTCGATGCGCGCGTCCGCGTCGTCGCCGGGCTCGCGGTCGAGGAGCAGCACGGTCACGGTCCCCGCGCCGTGCGCGAGCCGCGCCGACTGCGTGAACGACGTGGCGTCGCCCTCCTCCGCGCCGGTGACCGCGTGCCAGGAGAGGAACCGGATCACGCCGCCGCCGTCGAACGGCGCGGGGACCTCGAGCAGCGTGCGGGCGACGTGCGCGGGCGCGGCACCGGGGGAGTCCATGCGCCCAGCCTGCCCGACGCCCCCGACCGCGGCGGGCGCGCGACCTAGGGTGGATCGCATGATCGACGACGTGGTCACCGCCCCCTCCGCCTCCGCCGGCGCCGTCCGCGCGGAGCTCGTCGCGGCCCTCGGCGACGTCGTCGCGACCGACCCGGCCTCCCTCGACGACGCGCGCTCCGACCGCTCCGGCTACCGCAGCCCGGCTGATCCGATCGCCGTCGTCCGCGCGACCGAGGTGGAGCACGTCGTCGCCACGCTCCGCATCGCGAGCGCCACCGGCACCCCGGTCGTCACGCGCGGTGCGGGCACTGGCCTCGCGGGCGGTGCCACCGCGACGGAGGGCGAGATCGTGCTGTCGGTGCGGGGCATGGACCGGATCCTGGAGGTCAGCGCGGCCGACGAGCTCGCGGTCGTCGAGCCCGGCGTCCTCAACGACGACCTCAACGCCGTGCTCGCGCCGCTCGGCCTCTGGTACTCGCCGGATCCCGCGAGCAAGGCCATCTCCACCATCGGCGGCAACATCGCCACCAACGCCGGTGGCCTGCTGTGCGCCAAGTACGGGGTCACCCGTGAGGCGGTCCTCGCGCTCACGGTCGTGCTCGCCGACGGCCGCGTGATCGACACCGGCCACCGCATCGTCAAGGGCGTCACGGGCTACGACCTCACGGCGCTCATGATCGGCTCCGAGGGCACGCTCGGCGTCATCGTGCGCGCGACCGTGCGCCTCCGGCCGCTGCCGACCGCGACGCCGTCGACCGTCGCCGCCTTCTTCCCCGACTCCACCTCGGCGGCGGCCGCGGCGTCCGCGATCACGGCCGCGCGCATCCGGCCCGCCGCGATGGAGCTCATCGACCAGGGCGCGCTCGTCGCCATCGACGCGTTCCTCGGCACCGAGCACGCCGCCCGCGGATCCGCCCACCTCCTCGTGCGCTGCGACGGCCCGGACGCCGTCGATGAGGCCGCGCGCGTGGTCGAGGTCGTCGGAGCCTGCGGCGGCACCGCCGACGTCACCGACGACGCCGACGAGGGGGAGCGCCTGCTCGCGATCCGCCGCGCGTTCCACCCGGCGCTCGCCGCCCGCGGCCGCGTGCTCATCGAGGACGTCGCCGTGCCGCGCTCGCGCCTGGCCGACATGCTCGCGCGGATCCGCGAGATCGAGCGCGAGACGGGCCTCGAGATACCGACCGTCGCGCACGCCGGCGACGGGAACCTGCATCCGAACTTCCTCCTCCCGGCGGACCCGACCACGCCCGACGGCGACGCGACCGGCATCCCCGAAGTCGTCTGGCGCGCAGCCGACCTCCTCTTCCGCGCCGCGGTCGACCTCGGTGGCACGCTCACGGGCGAGCACGGCGTCGGCCTCCTCAAGCGGCGCTGGCTCGCCGACGAGCTGGGCGACGACGTCATGGGGCTGGCCGCGGGGATCCGCCGCGTGTTCGACCCGCTCGGCATCCTGAACCCCGGCAAGGCGGCCTGATCAGACGGCGATCCGATACCGCGTCCCCGCGCGGATCCGACCCGGACGGCGGCCGATCCCGCCGGTAGGCTGGCGACGCCGATCCGCCGAAGAGAGGGCCGTCGTGACCGACCCGTCCACCCCCGTGAGCGTCCACCGCCCCTCGCCGGCCTCGCCGCCGCCGTCCATGGAGCTGCCGACCCCGCAGCCGCCCTCGCGCATCACCGCCTCGGCCGTGCTCGGCGTGGCGGGCGTCGCCGTGCTGCTGCTCGTCGGCCTCGTGGTCGCGGCCTACCTCGTGCTCAGCCTCGGGATCGAGGCGGTCGCGATCTGCGCGCTCCTCGCCCTCATCCCGCTCGCCGGCGTCCTCCTCGCCATCCGCTGGGTCGACCGGTGGGAGCCCGAGCCGCGGCTCGCGCTGCTCTTCGCGCTGCTGTGGGGCGCGGCCGCGTCGGTGGCCATCGCGCTCGCCTTCGACCTCGTCGCGCAGTACGCGCGCCTCGCGATCGGCGTGCCCACGCGGTACACGGAGTTCCTGCAGCTCGCCGTCCAGGCGCCCGTGGTGGAGGAGTCGGCGAAGGCGATCGGCCTGCTCCTCATCTTCTGGGTCGCGCGCCGCCACTTCGACGGGCCGGTGGACGGCGTCGTCTACGGCGCGACCATCGCGGCCGGCTTCGCCTTCACGGAGAACATCGTCTACTTCGGCGGCCCCCTCGTCTCGGGCACCACCGGCACGCTCGTCGGCACCTTCGTGCTGCGCGGACTCTTCTCGCCGTTCGCGCACGTGACCTTCACGATGATCACCGGCATCGCCATCGGCTACGGCGCGCGCCGCGGTCCCGGCGCGGCCCTCGGCTTCGGCGCGCTGGGGCTCGTCGGCGCCATCGTCCTGCACGCCCTCTGGAACACGGGCGTCACCATCACGGGCGACTTCCTCTCCTTCTACGTGCTCCTCCAGGTGCCGATCTTCGCCTTCCTCGTGACCGTGGTGATCCTGCTGCGCCGCTACGAGATCCACCTCACGCGCCGCCGCCTCCGCGAGTACGCGGCCGTCGGCTGGTTCACGCCCGCCGAGGTCGAGATGCTGAGCACCTGGCAGGGCCGTCGTCGCGCGCGGCTCTGGGCGCGCACCCGAGGAGGCGACGCGGGACGCGCGATGGGGGCGTTCACCCGCGACGCCACCCGGCTGGCGTTCGCGCGCCAGCGCATGCTCTCCGAGCGGCCGGCGGCGTCGGGGCGCTCGGAGGCCGGGCACCTCGACGACGAGCGGCGCCTGCTGCAGGCCGTCACCGGCCACCGCGAGGCGCTCCTGCGCGGCGGTCGGCGCTAGCCGCCCGGCGTCGTGGACGACGCCGGCACCCGTCCGGTGTCGCCGGTCGCGAGTAGCGTCGGAGGCACCACACGAGGAGGCACCACCATGAGCGATGCGAACCAGGACACCACAGGCGGCGACGACAAGGAGATGCTCGGCTCCTCCACCCCCACGCCGCCCCAGAGCGCCGAGAAGGACCCGAGCACGTGGGTCACGGGCGACGAGCCGATGACGGGCGCGCAGCGCAGCTACCTCGATTCGCTCGCCACGCAGGCCGGCGAGGAGATCCCCGCCGACCTGAACAAGGCGGAGGCGAGCGAGCAGATCGAGCGCCTGCAGGAGAAGAAGGACACGGCGTCGCCGCAGTCCGGCGACGCGAGCTGAGCCGCACGTGACGTGGACGGGCGGGCGCCTCACCGGCACCCGCCCGTCGTCGCGTGACGCGGGAGCGCACGCCATGAGGGGGGATGCATGACCACGCTCGTCGGGTACGTCCGCGTCGCGCGCTCCGAGGAGTCGTACCAGGACCAGGTCGACGCCCTCGACGCGGCCGGATGCGAGCGGATCTTCGTCGACGTCGCCGGCGGCCCCAAGGCCCCGCGCCCCGGCCTGCAGGACGCGCTCGACTACCTCCGCGAGAACGACGAGCTGCTCGTCGTCCGCCTCGACCGGCTGGGCCCGTCCGTCGCCGACGTGGTACGGATCCTCAACGGGCTCGAGGCGCGCGGCATCGCCTTCCGCGCCATCCGCGACGGGCTGGAGGCCGGCACCGAGACCGGCCGCGGGCTCTTCGCGGCCACGCTCGCGCTGGCGACGGTCGAGGCCGCCACCGAGGCCGAGCGACACCGCCGCCGTTCGGGCGAGCGGCCCGCGGCGGTCCCTGCGCCCGAGGCCGTCCCCGCGAC
>NZ_QWGT01000248.1 GCF_003576405.1 Clavibacter lycopersici | reverse complement strand
CGCGCCGCGGGTCAGGCGGCCGGGCGGAGGAACGCGGCGGCGGCGGCCGCGAGGTGGCCGGGGTCGTCGGCGCCGCACAGCTCGCGGGCCGAGTGCATCGAGAGCAGGGGGATCCCGACGTCGACCGTGCGGATCCCGAGCCGCGTCGCCGTGATGGGCCCGATGGTCGAGCCGCACGGCACGGCGTTGCTGGACACGAACTCCTGGTACGGGACGCCCGCGCGCTCGCAGGCCAGGGCCCACTCGCGCGCGCCCACGCCGTCGGTCGCGTAGCGCTGGTTCGCGTTGATCTTCAGCAGCGGGCCGCCGTTCGGCACGGGCCGGTTGGCGGGATCGTGCCGGTCGGGGTAGTTGGGGTGCACGGCGTGGCCGGCGTCGGCGGAGAGGCACCAGGACGCGGCGAACGCGCGGCGGCGCTCCTCCGAGTCGGCGCCGAGCCCGGCGGAGATGCGGCCGAGGACGTCCTCGAGGACGGGACCGGCGCCGCCCGACGGGGTCGCGGATCCGACCTCCTCGTGGTCGAACGCGGCGAGCACCGCGATGGGCGCGCCGGCGCCCTCGTCCGCGGCGGCCAGCTCGACGAGGGCGGCGAGGCCCGCGTGCACGGAGCTGAGGTTGTCCATGCGGCCGGCGGCGAAGAGCTCGCCCGCGAGGCCGAGGGATCCGGGCGCCTGGGTGTCGGCGACGCCCACGTCGTAGCCGAGCACGTCGTCGGACGCGACGCCCGCGAGCTGCGCGAGGTGGCCGACCACGTCGTGCTCCGCGGGGGAGCCGACGCCGAGGACCGGCGACATGTGGCGCTGCGGATCCAGCCGCAGGCCCTCGGTGTTCACGCCGCGGTCGAGGTGCACCGCGAGCTGCGGGAAGCGCAGCAGCGGGCCGGTGCGGACGAGGTGGCGGCGGCCGTCGCGCGTGACGAGGCGGCCGGCGAGCTCGAGGTCGCGGTCGAGCCACGAGTTGAGGAGCGGGCCGCCGTAGACCTCGACGCCGGCCTGGACCCAGCCGTCGGATCCGATGGTCGGCTTCGGCTTCAGTTTGAAGCCGGGGGAGTCGGTGTGGGCGCCGACCACGCGGAAGGGCGTGGTGGCGTGCGCGTCGGCGGGCTGGATCCATGCGAGGAGGGCGCCGTCGCGCACGATGTAGCGGCGTCCGGCGTCGACCGGCCAGGCGTCGCGCTCGTCGAGCCGCGTGAACCCGGCGGCGTCGAGGCGGCGGGCGCCCTCCTCGGCCGCGTGGAACGAGGAGGGCGAGGCCTGGATGTAGCAGCCGAGGTCCGCGAGGTGGGACGCGCGATCCGTCGGCATCAGTAGCCGCTCGATCCGAGCGCGCCGTTCTCCGGCGTCTGCACGGGGCCGGCCAGCACGACCGCGCTGCCCGAGACGCCGAGGCGCGTGGCCCCCGCCTCGATCATCTGCACGGCGGTCTCGTAGGTGCGGATCCCGCCGGACGCCTTCACGCCGGCCTTCCCGTCGACCGTGCGGCTCATCAGCTCGACCGCGTGCACGGTCGCGCCGCCGGTGGGATGGAAGCCCGTGGAGGTCTTCACGAAGTCGGCGCCCGCCGAGACGGCCGCGCGGCAGACGGCCACGATCTGGTCGTCGTCGAGGGCGGCGGACTCGATGATCACCTTGAGGACGGCCGGCGCGGGCACGGCGTCGCGCACGGCGCGGATGTCGGCCTCGACGTCGTCGAAGCGGCCCTCGCGGGCGGCGCCCACGTCGATCACCATGTCGACCTCGTCGGCGCCCTGGCGGATCGAGAGCGCGGCCTCGGCGGCCTTGACCTCGCTGTGGTGCTTGCCGCTCGGGAAGCCGCAGACGACGGCGACCTTGAGGTCGGCGCCCGCGGGGATCTCGAGGGGGAGCATCGAGGGCGAGACGCACACCGAGTACGTGCCGAGCTCCACGGCCTCGGCGACGAGCGCGGCGACCTCGTCGCGCGTGGCCTCGGGCTTCAGGAGCGTGTGGTCGATGATGCGGGCGATCGCGGCCGTGTCGGTCGCGGGCGTGGACGGGCTGGTGCTCATGCGGGATTCCTCACCTGGATGCGGGACCTCGATCCTACGACCGGGGCCTCACGCGACGATCCCCGCCGGCGCGGGTGCGGGCGGGGATCGTCGTGCGGGTGGGGCGTGCGTCAGCGACCGAGGCCCACGCGGTCGACCTTGCGGTGGAAGCGCATGCCGGCGAGGCCGCCGAGCACGGCGCCCAGGAGGCTGATGAGCGCGACCGCGACGGCGGTGACGATGCCCACGACCGTGAGGTCGCCCTCGCCGATCGGGATGCGCGGGAACGCGTTGACGTTGCCGAGCACGTCGAGCTGCGAGCCGGCGATCGCGGTGACGACGGCCACGACGATCGCGATGATCACGGCCCACAGCCACACGGCGAGGCCCTGCTTGGCGCCGTCGAAGCGGGCCATGCGGCCGGCGACGTAGCCGCCGCAGTAGTAGGCGATGAGGATCACGACGGCCAGCGCGATGGCGCCCGCCCAGCCGACGGTGTCGGCGTTCTGGCTCGCGGCGTCCGCTGCCTGGCCCGCGTCGCCGCCGGCCTGGCCGAGGCCGACGGCGGCGCCCGTCGCGGCGACGAGCGCCGTGAGGATCACGGCCGTGCCGGTCGCGGTGAGCCAGCCGAAGAAGGCGGACCCGAACTTGATGCCGCCGAAGCGGTCCTTCTCGCGGGCGAGCACGTCCTGGCGGAGCGAGTCATGCCCGGCGGCGGGGACGGCGGCCGTATCGCGGTCGCCGCGGATGGGTGCGTCGCCGGCCGAGGCGTCGCGCCCGGTGCGGTCGTCGGGGAGGCTGTGACGCGGGGTGTCCGAGGTGCTCATGGTGGTTCCTTCCGTGCGTCTCCGCCGGACGGGGATCCCCACCCGGCGTGCCCCCGACGCTACGCGCCCCCTCATCATTCGTGGGCGAATGGTCGGGGGTGGACACACCGGACCCCCGCGTGCGAGCGCGGACCGGCCGCGGATCAGGAGTAGTCGGCGCCCGGGATGCCCGCGGGGCGGTAGACGTACCCGTCGGCGTCGGGGTCGATCTCCCAGACGACCTCCTCCTCGCTGAGCGACGTGGCGCGCGTGAAGCTCTTGACGGGCTCGCCGTTGAGGAACTCGACCTCGGTCTCCTCGGTGCCGTCCGGGCCGACCAGCTGTGCGGTGTACGTGGAATCAGTCATGGTCCGACCCTACGACCGTCCGCGCGCGACGACCGGGCCCGGTCGGGATCCCCGGCGGATCCCCGAGCGCGCGCGTGGGGGGAGGGACCGCCTCACGCCTCCAGCTCCACCAGCACGCGCGGCAGCTCCACGAGCAGCTCGCTCGCGAGGTAGCCGAGCGGGCCCACCTGCACCGCGAGCCGGTCGCCGGCCGCGGCGTGCGCGTGGGTCGCCCAGACCGCAGCCTGGGCGGGATCCGCGCCACGGGCGCAGAGGCCGGCCACCGCGCCGCCGAGCACGTCGCCGGATCCGGACGTCCCGAGCCCGCTGCCGCCCGCGCCGATCGTCCACGCGCGTCCGTCGGGTGCCGCGACCAGGCCGCCCATCGACACGACGGCGGAGTAGGAGCGGGCGATCTCGCGGGCGTCGGCCACGGCGTCGTCGCCCGCCCCGCGCCCCAGCAGCCGCTCCGCCTCGGAGGAGTTGGGCGTGAGCACGAGCCGGCCGGCGAGGTGCGCCGCCGACTCGCGGCAGGCCGGGAGGACGCCGAGCGCGAAGGCGTCGAGCACGACGACGGCGTCGTCGGGGACGAGCGTCGCGATCAGGCGCACCATGCGCTCGGCCTCGTCCGCGTCGTCGAGGCCGGGGCCGACGAGCACGGCGTCGGCGGCGGCGATGTCGTCCCCGGCCGCGCGGATCCCGGCGCCCCGGACGTGCCCGGCCTCCGTCTCCTCGAGCGGCACCACGCCGCTCTCGGGCACGGCGACCGCGACCTGCGTGGCGACGGACGCGCCGACCGCGAGCGTGAGGCGGCCGGCGCCGACGCGCA
>NZ_QWGT01000247.1 GCF_003576405.1 Clavibacter lycopersici | reverse complement strand
TCCCGACGGCACCGCGCACGCGCCCGCACGACGGCGGCGCGACCGTCGACACCATCGCGCCCCACGAAGGCGGCGCGCCCTCGGACGGCCGGTCCGCGGATCGCGCCGACTGGGCCGCGGAGGCCCCGGCACCCGCGCTGCGGCGCGGCCACATGGCCGGCACCGACATCGACGAGGCCGTCGCGCGCTACGCCGCCCTCTACCCGGGCACCGACTTCCGCGCCGCGAAGGGCCCGGGCGACTTCGCCTACCGGTACTCCTTCGTCGGCGACGAGAACGTGACGCTCCGCTCGTCCAGCTTCCCGGCCGAGCACTGGGGCCGCCTGCCCACGCTGCCGGACTACGTCGTGGCCTGGTGGCGGGAGGGATCCGGCGCCGTCGACATCGGCTCCCACGAGGTGCGATCGAGCGGATCCCGGCCGTTCCTCCTGCCGTCCGGCCGGTCGTTCACCTTCCACTGCGAGCCCGGCGTGCAGAACCTCGTGCACATCGACGCCACCTTCCTCGAGGAGACCGCGGCGGAGCTGCACGAGGGCCGCTCGCGTCCCCTCGTCTTCGACCACGCCCGCCCGCCGACACCCGAGCAGGCCTCCGCCTGGCGGCAGGCCGTCGGCGAGGCGAGCCCGGTGTTGCAGGACGCCACGTCGAGCCCGCTGCTGCGGATGCAGGCCGGCCTCCTCGTCGCCCGCGCCACGCTCCAGCTGTTCCCGTGGCACGACGTGCCGTTCAGCGCCGAGATGCGGGCGCCGCGCATGAGCGCCGTCCGCACCGCCATCGAGTACCTGCACCACCACGCCGACCGGCCCATCACGCCGGCGGACGCGGCCCGGGCCGCGGGGATCAGCACGCGCGTGCTCCAGCTCGCCGTGCGGCGCCACGAGGACACGACCCCGAGCGCGCTGCTCCGCGGGATCCGACTGGACCGCGTGCGCGCCGAGCTGCGCGACGCGTCGCCCGCCACCACCACGGTGCGGGCCGTCGCCGAGCAGTGGGGCTTCGGTCACCTCGGCCGGTTCGCGGCCTCCTACGCGGAGCGCTTCGGCGAGCTGCCGAGCGCGACCCTGCGCGGCTGACGCGCTGCGGGCGCTATCCGCATCCGCCCCGATCCGTGTCCGGCAGGCGAAGCGGTGCGCAGGCTTCCTGGGAGTCGCCTGAGCCGCGTGCCGAACCGCCCGGTCCATGCGTCTGAATGACGAGGCGGGATCGCGAGGCACCCTCGGATCCGCGCCACGCAGCTGCACCACCACCACCGTCCGACCACCACGAGAGAGAGACACCATGTCGAGCATCACCCCCACGTCCGCGTCCACCGGCGTCACCGGCACCGGGACCACCGGCGGCAAGAACACCATCGCCGACGGCGTGATCGAGAAGGTCGCCGGCATCGCGGCCCGCCAGGTCCCCGGCGTGCACGACCTCGGCAACGGCGCTGCCCGTGCCGTCGGCGCGATCCGCAACGTCATCGGACAGCAGGACCGCGGCCAGGGCATCTCCGTCGAGGTCGGCGAGACCCAGGTCGCCGTCGACGTGACCCTCATCGCCGAGTACCCCGTCGACCTCCAGCAGGTCGCCGACGACGTGCGCACCGCCATCACCGAGGCCATCGACCAGGTCGTCGGCATGGAGGTCACCGAGGTCAACGTCACCATCACCGACGTCAACCTCCCGTCCGACAAGTCGTCCGACGACGACGCGGCCGAGAAGCGCGTCCAGTGACCCCCACCGTCACGGGCCTCCTCGTCGGGGCGGTCCTCGCGCTCTCCGGTCTCGCCTTCGGCTTCGGCGGCTTCCTCCTCGTGCTGATCTTCATGGCCGTCGGCTTCGGCGTCGGCCGCGTGCTCGAGGGGAAGCTGGACGTCCGCGGCCTCGCCGACGCCCTCCGCGGGCGCCGGTCGTCGTGAGCTCCGCGCTGGCGGCCCCCGGGACGCCCGGGACCTCGTCCCCGGCGCCCCGCGGCCGCACCACGATCACGTCGCGCGCCGTGCGCCGCGTGGTCTCCGCCGTCACCGCGGACGCCCTCGAGGTGCCCGCGTCGGACGTGTCCGTCACCCTGACGGACGCCGGCGGCAAGCTCACCGTCGAGGCGCGCACCCCCATCCGCGTCCCCGCCCTCTCGGACCGCCCGGTCCGCGAGGGGTCGCTGGTGGAGCGTCTCACCCGGGCGCAGACCGAGGTCCGCGACCGCGTGCTCGGCCTCACGGGATCCACCGTGGGCCGGGTCGACCTGCGGATCACGGGCGCCCGCATCCAGGAACGCAGGAGGGTCTCATGAGCACCGACAGCACCTACCGTCGCCTCGTGCGGCGGGAGACGCACTCGTCGCGTGCCGGCATCGCCATCACGATCGCCGTGCTGCTGATCCTCGTGCTCGCGTGGATCGGCACCGAGTCGGTCCTCGCGGCCATCGGCACCGCGCCGCTGCTGCTCGCACCCGCCGACCTGGCGTCCTCCGCGCTCGACGCGGCCTCCGCCCCGGCGGGAGCGCTCGTCGCGATCGGCGTCGTGGTCGCGGTCATCGGCCTGATCCTCGTGATCGTGGGCCTCAAGCCCGGCAGCCGCGGCCGTCGCGGCGGGAGCGTGGGACGCACCGCGGCCGTCGTCGACGACCGCGTCATCGCCCGCTCCATCGCCCTCACCGCCAGCTACGCGGGCGAGGTGTCGCCCGACCAGGTCGACGTCTCGGTCTCGAAGCGCCAGGTCCTCGTCCGCCTCACGCCCTCCACGGGGTACACGCCGGACAAGGCCACCATCGAGCAGGCCGTCCGCGCCGAGCTCGACGGCTACGACTACACGCCGAAGCTCACCGCCAAGGTGACGCTCGCGAAGGACGGGAAGGTGGGCTCATGACCAGCACGAACAGGGCGCTGAACCGCCTCCTCGTCATCGTGGTCGGGCTCGTCCTGATCGCGGCCGGGGTCGCCCTCGGCGCCGGCAGCCTGCTGCCCGACGTCCAGTCGACGGTCTCCGGCGCGGCCTCCGACGCGAAGCAGCCGGTCGCCGACGCCCTCTCGGGCGGGCAGCCGTGGATCCTGTGGGTCGTCGCGCTGGTCGCGCTCGTGCTCATCGTCGTCCTCGCCTGGTTCGCGCTCCGCCAGGGGCACGGCCGCACCGGGACGCTCGTGCGACTCGAGGGCGGACGCGATGCGTCCACACCCACGGGCGGATCGGTCGTCATCGACGCGAAGGTCGCCGAGCAGCTGCTCGGGGACGCGCTCCGCGACGACTCCTCGATCGTCTCCGTCGACGTCACGGCGTTCGAGGTGGCGCACGCCACCACGCTGCGGGTCACCGCGGTCGCGCGTCGCGGCGTCTCGCCCGTCGCGGTCCGCCGCACGGTCGACGAGGCCGTCACCCGGCTCGACGCGGTGCTCGGCACCGAGGTCCCGGTGGTCATCCAGATCACCGGCGGCCTCCGCTCGAGCATGACGAGCGAGACCCGCCTGGCCTGATCCCCGCGGCCGCCCCGGTCCGGATCCTCGAGATCCCGGCCGGGGCGGCCGTCTGTCCCCTGCATGAGAGAAGAGACGCACCATGACCGACGACGACAGCTCCTCCCGCGGCGGCTGGCTGGGCGGATCCTTCGCCCAGAAGGCCGTCGACCCCCTGCTCCGCGCGGTGCGCGCCGAGATCGACTCGGCCAAGCGCGAGATCGGCGAGCGCGCCCGGTCCGCCCGCTCGGGCGCGATCATGCTCGGCGCGGGCGTCGCGCTCGCGCTCGTCTCGCTGGGGCTCCTGGCCGCGGTGATCGTGGCGCTCCTGCTGCTCGCGCTGCCGCTGTGGGCGGCGACGCTCATCACGCTCGCGCTGTTCGCGATCGCGACCGCGGTCGTCGTGCGGCTCGGCCTCTCCCGGCTCTCCCGCGGGGTGCCGCCCGTGCCGTCGGACACGCTGCACCACGCGCGCGACCGCATGCGCCCGGGCGACCGGGACGCCGGCCGCAGCGGATCCGACGGGCCGACCGGGCCCGCGGGATCCGCGCCGACCGCCGGCTGAGCCGCGCG
>NZ_QWGT01000246.1 GCF_003576405.1 Clavibacter lycopersici | reverse complement strand
ATGTCGTCGGCGAGGTGACGGAGGTAGGAGGCGTAGAGGCGCGCGAGCTCGGCGGGCTCGGGGTCGCGGCCGATCACGGCGCGGAACGTCGCGGTGCCGACCTGCGGATCCGTCTCCCCCGCCGACGAGTGCTCGCCGATGTCGGCCTCGACGTCGTGCAGGTCACGGAACGCCATCGCCCAGCTGCGGGCGCCGGATCCGCCCGTGTGGATGAGGGTCTCGTCGATGTCGAAGAGGACGGCGGGCGGGGTGGGAGCGATGTCGGGCATCCCCCCATCGTGCTCCGGCGCGCGCGACGCGCCCAGCCTCAGGAGCGGCGCGCGCGGACCCGCTCGGTCGTGCGGGCGATGACGCGGAGGCTGTCGATGAGGGTCGCGATCTGCTCGCGGCTGAGGTCGGCGAGCACCTCGTCCTCGTCGGCGACGAGCCGGCGCATGGCCCGGTCGACGCGCTCGATGCCGAACGGCGTGAGCACGACGAGCCGGCTGCGGCCGCCCGCCGGATCCTCCTCGCGCGTGATGAAGGAGCGCGCGGTCAGCCGGTTGACCCGGTGCACGAGGCTGCCGGTGTCGGTGCCGAGCCGCTCGGCGAGGCCGGCGCGCGTGAGGCCCGCGTCGCCCTGCTGGCGGAGCACGGACAGGAACTCGAACTCGCTCGTGGTGAGGCCCTCGGCGGCGAACGCGCCCTCGCGGATCCGCTGCATCTGCGGCAGCAGGCGCCGGAGCCTCGACACCACGTCGAGCGGCGCGAAGTCGACGTCGGGCATGGCGGCACCCCACGCGTCGATCACCAGGTCGACGTCGTCGTCATCCTTCATCGGGACTCCCACCGTCGCGTCCACGGTACCCGGGACTCCGGTGCCCCGCGGGCCGTCGGCGCCTGGCGCGCGTGCATGTCGCGGGGCGTCGCGGACGGCGGATCCGGGAGCGCGCTCCGGCAGGATGTGCGCATGACCCGGCCGCTCGCGCTCCCCGACCGCCCGCTGGTGCTCGACGGCGGCCTCGGCACGCTGCTGGAGGCGCGCGGGCACGACCTGTCGGATCCGCTGTGGAGCGCGCGCGTGCTCGCCGACGAGCCCGACGCGGTGCGCGCGGCGCACGCCGAGTACTTCCGCGCCGGGGCGGACGTGGCGATCACGGCGTCGTACCAGGTGGGCTTCGAGGCGTTCGCGCGGCGCGGCCTGAGCGCGGCGGAGACCGAGGCGCTGCTGCGGGCGAGCGTGCGGCTCGCAGCCGAGGCGCGGGACGAGGTCGCCCGGGACGACGCTCCCGGGGCGGGCCGCGACCGGTGGATCGCCGCGTCCGTCGGCCCCTACGGCGCGACGCTCGGCGACGGGTCGGAGTACTCGGGATCCAGCGGCCTCACGCGCGACGAGCTCCGCCGCTGGCACGCCCCGCGGTTCACCGTGCTCGCCGATGCGGGCGCCGACCTCCTCGCCTGCGAGACCATCCCGAGCCTCGACGAGGGCCGCGCCCTGGTCGACCTCGCGCGCGGCTCGGGCGCGTCCGCGTGGCTCGCGTTCACGGTGGCCGCCGGACGGCTGCGGTCGGGCGAGCCGATGGCCGCGGGCTTCGCGCTCGCGGAGGAGGCCGACGAGGTCGTGGCCGTGGGGATCAACTGCGCGCACCCGGAGGAGGTGCCCGCCGCGATCGGCGCCGCCCGCGCCGTCACCGACCGGCCGGTCGTCGTCTACCCGAACTCCGGCGAGCGCTGGGACGCGGTCGCGCGCGCCTGGGGCGGCGACCCGGCCCTGCCCGACGTGGGCGGGTGGATCCGGGCGGGCGCGTCCCTCGTCGGCGGCTGCTGCCGGGTCGGACCCGAGGAGATCCGGCGGATGCGGGACGCGCTGGGCTGAGGCCGCGCGAACGACGACGGCCCGCCCCCGCGATGGGGACGGGCCGTCGTCGTGTGCGGATCCGCCTCGGGTGCGGATCCGTGGGGTCAGGCGCCCGCGACCGCCTGGCGGAGGCCCTCGGCGAGCGAGGTGGTGGGACGGCCGAGGAGGCGCGACAGGTCGCCGGTCTCGTCGTCGAGCTGGCCGGCGCGCGAGGCGGCGTCGAGGCCGACGACGAAGCCGATCGTGCCCTCGTCGAGCCCGGCGTCGCCGAGGATCCGCGCGTGCTCCTCCGCGGACACCTGCGAGACGGGGACGGGCTGGCCGAGGATGCCGGAGATCGCCTGGGCGAGGTCGTCCTGGGTCCAGCGCTCGTCGCCCGCGAGCTCGAGGGTCTGCCCGGCGAGCGAGTCGTCGAGGGCCGCGACGGCGGTGGCCTCGGCGAAGTCGGCGATGGTGGCGCTGGCGACGCGGCCGTCGCCCGCGCTCGTGAGGAGCGCGCCGGACTGCTTCACGGACTCGACCGTGCCCGCGTAGTTCTCGGTGTACCAGCCGTTGCGGAGCAGCGTGACGGGCACGCCGGACGCGGCGAGGACCTCCTCGGTGGCCTTGTGCTCGCCCGCGATGAAGAGCTCGGTGGTGGAGGCGCGGAGGACGCTCGTGTAGAGGATCCGGCCGACGCCCGCGGCCTTCGCGGCCTCGATGACGGTGGTGTGCTGCGGCACGCGCTGGCCGACCTCGCTGCCGGAGACGAGCACGAGGGTGTCGCCGGGCTGGATCGCGGCGGCGACGCTGTCGGCGTCGGTGTACTCGAGGCGCGCGGTGCGCACGCCCTGGGCGGCGAGGTCGACGAGGGCCTCGGGGCGGCGCGCGGTGGCGAGCACGTCGGAGGGGGCGGCGCCGCGGGCGAGGAGGGACGCGACGATGCGCGATCCGAGGCGGCCGGTGGCGGCGGTGACGACGATGGTCATGGGATGCCTTTCGAGTCGGGAGGAGCGGTACGCCGGGGTCAACGACTCCGTCGCCGAGTACCTTCCCACAGGGAGGTACCGACTTTCTGGTAAGTTGTGGATCATGACGGACATGAGCTTCCGGGTGACCCGCGACCGACCCGGCGTCACCGAGGGCCGCTACCCCGCGAACTGCCCGTCGCGCACGCTGCTCGACCACATCACGAGCAAGTGGGGCGTGCTCGTCCTCCTCGCGCTCGGCGAGCGCTCGCGCCGCTGGGGCGAGCTGCGACGCGAGGTCGAGGGGATCAGCGAGAAGATGCTCGCCTCCACGCTGCGCACGCTCGCCGACGACGGGCTCGTGATCCGCGAGGCGCAGCCCACCATCCCGCCGCGGGTGGACTACCGGCTCACCGAGCTCGGCCACGAGGTGAGCGCGCGGCTCGTGCCGCTGATGGACCTCGTGATGGACATCACCGAGGACACGTCCCCGCTGGCGTCGCGCCGACCCTAGGCTGGTTCCGGCAGTCGGGGGAACCGGCGCCGACCCGATCCGCGCCACGGCGCCACCCGGCCAGAGAGAGACCGACGATGCCCTCCCCGTCCGCGCCGACGCTGTCGCGCACGCCCGCCCCGACCCGCGACGTCCGCCGCGCGCGCGTCGCCGTCGGCATCCTCTTCTTCACCAACGGCGCGATCTTCGCGAACCTGCTGCCGCGCTATCCGTCGATCAAGGCGGAGCTCGGGCTCGCGAACCTCGAGTTCGGGGCCGCGGTCGCCGCGTCGCCGCTCGGCGCGCTGATCGCGGGGCTCGCGGCGGGCGTGCTGATCCGCCGGTACCGCTCGGCGCGCGTGGCGGTGGCCGCGACCGTGGTGGCCTCCGTCGGGATCCTCCTGGCCGGCCTCGCGCCCGGCTGGCTCGTGCTCGCGGGCGCCCTGTTCCTCGCGGGCGCCATGGACTCGATCACCGACGTCGCGCAGAACTCCCACGCGCTCCGCGTGCAGCGGCTGTACGGGCGGTCGATCATCAACTCGTTCCACGCGGTGTGGTCCATCGGCGCTGTCGCGGGCGGGCTCATGGGCGCGGCCGCCGCGCAGATCCGGCTGCCGCTCGTCGTGCACCTCTCCATCTCGGCCGTGCTGTTCAGCGCGCTGGCCGTGGCCTCGCTCGCGTGGCTGCTGAAGGGACCCGAGCCGGAGCCCGGCGACGGCGGCGCCGCGCACGCGCA
>NZ_QWGT01000245.1 GCF_003576405.1 Clavibacter lycopersici | reverse complement strand
GGCGCTACGAGCGGCAGGAGGTGCGCCGCTTCACGCAGCGCGCCCGCCGCCGCCGAGCCGGCCTCCTCGGCGCGCTCGGCGCCTTCCTCGCCCTCGCGATCGTCGTGGGCGTCGCCGTGTACTCGCCGCTGCTCGCCCTCCGCACCGTCGAGGTCGAGGGCGCCGACCGCGTGTCGCCGTCGAGCATCCAGGCCGCGCTCTCCGACCAGGTCGGCACGCCGCTGCCGCTCGTCGACCTCGACCGCGTCGGGGACGAGCTCCGCGCGTTCCCCCTCATCCGCAGCTACAGCACGGAGAGCCGTCCGCCGTCGACGCTCGTGATCCGCATCGTCGAGCGCACGCCCGTCGCCGTGATCCAATCCGGCGCGGGCTTCGACCTCGTGGATCCCGCGGGCATCACGATCGAGCGCACGACGGCCCGTCCCGACGGCTACCCGCTCATCGACCTGCCGAGCGCGGACCTCTCCAGCCCCCGCTTCCAGGCGGCCGCCGCCGTGCTCGTCGCGCTGCCCGCGGACTTCCTGCCCCAGGTCGACAGCATCCAGGCGAACACGACGGACGACGTGATGCTCACGCTGCGCAGCGGCAAGAAGGTCCTGTGGGGGAGCGGCGAGCGCTCGGCCGACAAGGCGCAGGTGCTGCAGGCGCTCGTGAAGGCACGCGGCGACGTGGGCTCCTATGACGTGTCGGCGCCCGACGCGCCCGTCGCCGGACCCTGATCCCGGCCCGCCTTCGCGACACGCGGCACGGGAGTCGTCGCACCGACCCCGAGCCCCCTAACGTCGGGATCAGGAAATGCATACTGAGTAAACTCTAAGCCTCCACCGGAGGTCGAAGGTTCTAGCGGAGGCCCGTCGTGTCGAACAACCAGAACTACCTCGCCGTCATCAAGGTCGTCGGCATCGGCGGTGGCGGCGTCAACGCCGTCAACCGCATGATCGAGCTCGGTCTGCGGGGCGTGGAGTTCATCGCGATCAACACCGACGCGCAGGCGCTGCTCATGAGCGACGCGGACGTCAAGCTCGACGTCGGCCGCGAGATCACCCGCGGCCTCGGCGCCGGCGCGGACCCCGAGGTCGGCCGTCGCGCCGCCGAGGACCACGCGGAGGAGATCGAGGAGGCGCTCGCGGGCGCCGACATGGTCTTCGTCACCGCGGGCGAGGGCGGCGGCACGGGCACCGGCGGCGCGCCCGTCGTGGCCCGCATCGCCAAGTCGATCGGCGCGCTCACCATCGGCGTCGTCACGAAGCCGTTCGGCTTCGAGGGCAAGCGCCGCTCCGCCCAGGCCGAGCTCGGGGTCGCGACCCTGAAGAACGAGGTCGACACGCTCATCGTCGTCCCGAACGACCGCCTGCTCGAGATCAGCGACCGCGGCATCAGCATGCTCGAGGCCTTCGCGACCGCCGACCAGGTGCTCCTCGCGGGCGTCCAGGGCATCACCGACCTCATCACGACCCCGGGCCTCATCAACCTCGACTTCGCCGACGTCAAGTCGGTCATGCAGGGCGCCGGATCCGCGCTCATGGGCATCGGCTCGTCCCGCGGCGCCGACCGGTCCATCAAGGCCGCCGAGCTCGCCGTCGCGTCGCCCCTCCTCGAGGCGAGCATCGAGGGCGCGCACGGCGTGCTGCTGTCCATCCAGGGCGGGTCAAACCTCGGCATCTTCGAGATCAACGACGCGGCCAAGCTCGTGCAGGAGGCCGTGCACCCCGAGGCGAACATCATCTTCGGCGCGGTCATCGACGACACCCTCGGCGACGAGGTGCGCGTCACCGTCATCGCGGCGGGCTTCGACGGCGGCGAGCCGGCCTCCAAGGTCGAGAACCGCCGCAGCGGCTTCGTCGCGGCGGGCGGGGGAGCGGTCGCCGCTCCCGAGGCCGTCGAGTCCGCACCGGCGCGCCCGCAGGCGGAGGCGCCCGTCGCGTCCGTCCCCGCGAGCGACCCGACGTTCGAGGACGACGGCGACGACCTGGACATCCCCGACTTCCTGAAGTGACCGACGCTCCGCTGACCGGCGGCGCCGCAGCGCCCGACGCCCACCCCGGCGAGGCCCACCCGGGCCTCGCCGAGCGGTGGGCGTCCGTGCAGGCGGACGTCGCCGACGGGATCCGCGCGGCCGGCCGCCAGCCCGACGAGGTGACCACCATCGTGGTCACGAAGTTCCAACCCGTGTCGCTCCTGCGCGCGCTCGTCGACCTCGGCGTCCGGGACCTCGGCGAGAGCCGCCACCAGGAGGCCCAGGGCAAGGCAGCCGAGCTCGACGGCACGGGCGTCGCCTGGCACTTCGTCGGCCAGCTCCAGGGCAAGAAGGCGCGCCAGGTCCGGCGCTACGCGTCCGTGATCCACTCCGTCGACCGCGCGCCCCTCGTCGACGCGCTCGCCTCGGAGGAGCAGGAGACGCGCGTCTTCCTGCAGGTGAACCTCACCGACGACGAGGGGCGCGGCGGTGTCCGTCCCGCCGAGGTCGAGGCCCTCGCGGCGCACGCGGCGGCCGCTGCCGGGATCCGCGTCCTCGGCGTCATGGCGGTCGCGCCCGACGACGGGGAGCCCCGTCGCGCGTTCGCGCGCCTCCGCGGCATCTCGGACGACGTGCGCCGCATCCTGCCCGACGCGCACGCCATCTCCGCCGGCATGTCCGGCGACCTCCGCGAGGCGCTCCTCGAGGGCGCGACACACCTTCGGATCGGATCGGCAATCACGGGAAAGCGACCCGGCGGCCCTTAATGTCGACAGTGCGGTCCGGTCGGAGGCCGAGCCCGGAAAGAGGAATGATGGCCAACCCACTTCGCAAGACCATGGTGTACCTGGGACTCGCCGACGAGGAGCTCGAGTACCAGCAGGGGCAGCAGCCCGCGCAGCAGCAGCAGTCGCCCGTGCAGGCCGTCCCGACGCCCGCCCCCGCTCCGCAGCAGCAGGCGAAGCGCGCCCCCGTGACCCCCCTGCACAAGCCCTCGACCACCACAAGGAATGCGGCGCCGGCTGAAATGAACGAGATCCTCACCGTCCACCCCAAGGCCTACAAGGACGCCCAGGTCATCGCCGAGAACTTCCGCGAGGGCGTGCCGGTCATCATCAACCTCTCGCAGATGACGGACGACGACGCGCGTCGCCTCATCGACTTCGCCAGCGGCCTGTCGATCGGCCTCTACGGCAAGATCGAGCGCGTCACGGCCAAGGTGTTCCTCCTGTCCCCCTCGCACGTCGCCGTGTCCGGCGAGCAGTCGGCCACCGAGGCCGAGGTCGAGGCCTCCTTCTTCGGACGCTGATCCACCGAGCCTGCGAGATGGCGGGCGCCGACGGGACCTCCCATCGGCGCCCGCCATACTTGTGTCCGTGATCATCGTCAACATCGTCGCCACCGTCCTGTGGTTCGCCCTCCTGGCGTTCATCATCTGCATGTGGGGCCGGTTCGTCCTCGACCTGGTCCAGTCGCTCTCCCGGCAGTGGCGTCCGCGCGGCGCGATGCTCATCGTCGCGGAGGCGTCGTACACGGTGACGGACCCGCCCATCGGCTTCGTCCGCCGGCTGATCCCGCCGCTGCGCCTCGGCCCGGTCGCGCTCGACTTCGGCTGGATGATCACGATGCTCGTCGCGATCATCCTGTTCAACGTCGCCAGCGGCCTCATGCGCTGAGACGCCGACCCGGCCTCGGCCGATCCGTCCTCCGGTCCCCGGAGCGACGCGTTCCGCTGATAGCGTTGGGTCGCACGTTGTCCCGAATCCCCGTCCGCGCCCGCGGACCCCGCTCTACGCACAAAAGAGGTGGCAGGCCATGGCTCTCACTCCTGAAGACGTCGTCAACAAGCGTTTCCAGCCGACCAAGTTCCGCGAGGGATACGACCAGGACGAGGTCGACGACTTCCTCGACGAGGTGGTCGTCGAGCTGCGACGCCTCCACCAGGAGAACGAGGAGCTGCGCCAGCGCCTCAGCTCGGGCGACGCCGCCCCGGTCGCGACCACGGCCATCGACACCCCCGCTCCCGCGCCCGCCGCGGTCGAGCAGGCCCCGGTCGTCGCCGAGCCCGAGCCCACCCCGGAGCCCGAGCCCGTGCCGGCCCCCGT
>NZ_QWGT01000244.1 GCF_003576405.1 Clavibacter lycopersici | reverse complement strand
CGGCCGCTAGGCGGCCACCTCCGTCGGCGTCGTGCGCGGCTCCTCCGGCGCGGCCGCGTCGCGGTCCAGCCGCACCTCGCGCCCGCTCGCGGCCGACGCGTAGACGGCCTCGAGGATCCGCGTGAGGTGCAGGCCGTGCGCCGCGGGCGCGACGGGGGCCACCTCGCCGCGCACCATCCGGACGAACGTGTCGATCTCGACCTGGAATCCCTCCTCGAGGTCGAACGACAGGGCGTCGATGTTCGGCGTGATCTCCACGGCCGTGTCGTGCAGCTCCGTCGTGATCCGCAGCGCGGGCTCGAGCGTCGCGCCGCCCTTCTCGCCGAACACCTCGAAGGACTGGCTGTCGCGGCCGTGCAGCGAGTACGAGGTCTCGATCGCGAGCACGGCACCGGAGGCGAAGCGCACGACGGCGCCCGCGAGGTCCTCGACGGGATCGTCCGACGGCGTCTGGTCGGCGCTGAGGTAGCGCGTGAGGCCGCGGAGGTTCGTGCGGCTGCCGAGGCGCGAGAACGTGTAGCCCGTGACCGCGACGGGCTCGGGGAAGTCCATGAGCCAGAGGGCCATGTCGAGGAAGTGCACGCCGAGGTCGATGAGCGGGCCGCCGCCCGAGACGGAGCGGTTGGAGAACCAGCCGCCGGGATCGCCCGCCTGGCGCAGGAACACGGCCTTCGCGTAGTAGAGGGGACCGAGGTCGCCCGCGTCCACGAAGCGCTTGAGGGTGACCGCGTTCGAGGAGTGGCGGCGCACGTAGCCGACCTGCACGGATCCGGCGCTCGCCGCCTCGGCCGCCACGATGGCCTCGGCCTCGGCGACCGTGACGGCCATGGGCTTCTCGAGCAGCACGCTCTTGCCGGCCTCGAGGGCGGCGATCGCGACCTGGGCGTGCGTGTCGTTGCGCGTGCAGACGCTCACGGCGTCGATGCCGGGGTCGGCCACGAAGGACCGGAAGTCGGTGGACACGAGCGTCGCGCCCTGCTCGGCCGCGCGGGCCGCGGCCCGGTCGCCGTCGATGTCGCAGATGCCGGCGATCACCACGTCGGGGTTCCGTGCGTAGGCGGCGAGGTGGAGGCCCGCGATGGTGCCGGCGCCCACGACGCCGATGCGCACCGGGGCGGCGGGTGCTGCGGGTGCTCTCATCGGGCGACCTCCGCGGCGAGGCGCTGCGCGGCGGCGAGGCCCTGCGTGAAGCCCGTGATCGGATCCTCGAGCCCCTCGTACTCGATGGACACCGGACCGTCGAAGCCTGCGTCCGCGACGAGCGCCAGGAGGCGGCCGATGGGCAGGTCGCCGGCGCCGACGACCGCGCCGCGGATCCCGCGCCCGCCGAGCGTCGTCATCCACGTGTCGTCGGGCGGCACGTCGCGCACGTCGAAGTCCTTGAGGTGCACGACGGCCGCGTGGGGGAGGAGGCGCGGGACGGCGGCGAGCGGATCCTCGTCGACGCAGAGCGAGTTGCCGACGTCGAGCGTGACGCGGAAGGCGGGACGGTCGACGGCCTCGACGAGGCGCAGGATCCGGTCGCTCGCGTTCATGCTCATGCCGTGGTTCTCCACCGTCGTGGCGATGCCGAGGGTCGCGGCGTGGTCGGCGAGGTCGCGGCACACCGGCACGATCGTCGCGAAGGCGCGCTCGTACTCGTCGTCGTCGGCCTCGCGCCAGGACCAGGCGAACACGTCGTGCCGGAGCAGCGGGATCCCGAGCTCGTGCGCGACCCGGAGGTGCTCGTGCAGCCGGGCGACCTGGCCGTCGAGGTCGGGGTCCAGGAGGTCGGCGCCGACCGCGTAGTTCGCGAGCACGACGCCGCGCGCGTCGGCGCGGGCGCGGATCGCGGCGACCAGCTCCGGATCGTCGACGAGCTCGCTGCCGAGGCCGGCGATCGAGATCTCCAGGTGGCTGGCCTCGGAGTCGGCGACGAGGTCGACCACGTCGGGCACGGTGAGGGTGCCGGCCTCGAGGGCCGGGGCGAACGTGTAGGAGCTGACGCCGATGCGCATGGGCGGCCTTCCGGTTCCGGCGGCCGGGCGGTCGGCCGTGCCCTCACGCTAGGTGCGGCGCGCCCCGTCGCCCCGGGCCGGCCGTTCCTTCGCCGCCGGTTTAACGGAGACGTAACCGCCCGCCGCCGGGGCGCGAGGGCCGCGTCCATATGGTGGGAGGACCCGGCAGGAGGGCGGCGCTCGCCGACCCGACCCGACCCGCGCCGGACGGAAGGGACCCCATGCCGCACCGCCCCCGGATCGTCTCGCTCGGCATGTCGCTGGAGGCCAGCGTGTACTCGCCGGCCGTGACCCGCGTCGACCAGTTCGTGCGCACCGACGGCGACGCGTACCTCGCCCGCTACCCCTTCCTCGCGCCCGGCTCCCCGCTGCGGGAGCGCACGGAATGGACCGCGCTGCCGCACTTCCGCGCGATCCCCGGCGGCCCCGTCCCGGCGGACGACCACCGCGCGATCGTCGACGACCTGCTGGGCGCGCTCGAGCGCACGCTCCGCGACGACGGCCCGGTCGACGGCGTGCTGTACGACGTGCACGGCGCCATGAGCGTGATCGGCGCGGACGACCCCGAGGGCGAGCTCGCCGGCCGGATCCGCACGCTCGTCGGCCCCGACGCGATCGTCTCGGCGACCATGGACCTGCACGGCAACGTCACGCCGCTGCTCGCGGGCTCGGTCGACCTCATCACCTGCTACCGCCTGGCGCCGCACGAGGACGCGCTCGAGACCGTCGAGCGCGCGGTGCGGAACCTCGTCGACCGGCTGACGGGGCCCAGGCGCCGGGAGCCGGTGGCGACCGCGTGGGTGCCCGTGCCGATCCTGCTGCCGGGCGAGAAGACGAGCACCCGGGACGAGCCGGCGAAGGGGCTGTACGGGCGCATCCCGGGGATCACGGCGCGCGACGGCGTGATCGACGCGGGGATCTGGATCGGCTACGCGTGGGCCGACGAGCCCCGGAACCACGCGGCCGTGGTCGTGACCGGCGACGACGCGGCCGTCGTGGCGGCGTCGGCCGAGGAGCTGGCCGCCGAGCTCTGGCGCGTGCGCGACGACTTCGCGTTCGTGGCGCCCGTCGGCTCGCTCGACGAGTGCCTCGACCGGGCCGTCGCGAGCGACGCGCGGCCGTTCTTCGTGAGCGACTCGGGCGACAACCCCACGGCGGGCGGCGCGGGCGACGCGACGGGCACCCTGCGCGAGCTCCTCGCCCGGCCGGAGATCGCCTCGGGCGCGATCGAGGCCGTGTACGCGTCGATCCCGGATCCGGGTGCCGTCGCCGCGTGCGTGGCGGCGGGCGTCGGCGGCGAGGTCGACGTCCGGGCCGGCGCGCTCGTGGACGACACGGTCGCGCCGCCGGCCCGGATCCGCGGCACGGTCGAGCACATCGCCGAGGGGGATCCCGCGGCCGATGTGGAGGCCGTGGTGCGCGTCGGCGGGCTGCGCGTGATCCTCACTGCCCGCCGGAAGCCGTACCACCTGGAGGCCGACTTCACGCGGAACGGCATCGACGCGCGGGCCGCCGACCTCGTGGTGGTGAAGATCGGCTACCTCGAGCCCGAGCTGCACGCGATGGCGGCCGACTGGATGATGGCGCTCACCCCGGGCGGGGTCGACCAGGACCTCGCGCGGCTGCCGCATCACCGCATCGTGCGGCCGATGGTGCCGTTCGACGAGGTGACGGAGACGCCCGACCTCTCCGCCCGGATGATGACGCGCCCGATCTGACGGCGGCGCCGGTCCCGCACGCGCGGCGGGCCGGCTCAGTACAGCTGCGCCAGCGCCCGCCGCAGGCAGAGCTGGCCGATGCCGAGCACGCCCGCGTCCACGCCGGCCTCGCTCTGCTGGATCCGCAGCGTCGTCGTCGCGAGCGGGTGGCAGCTCTCGTAGAGCTGCGAGCGGATGGCGGCGACGAACGGCTCGACGGTCGACAGCATCCCGCCGATGACCACCACCTCGGGGTTGAAGAAGTTGACGACGGCGGCGAGGGTGTCGCCGACCGTGCGCCCGGCCTGGCGCAGCTGCGTGGTGGCGCGCGCGTCGCCGTCGTGGGCGAGCCGCACGGCGTCGGGCAGGTCGCGCACGGGGGC
>NZ_QWGT01000243.1 GCF_003576405.1 Clavibacter lycopersici | reverse complement strand
CGCGGCCGACCTCGCCGCGCTCGCCGACGCCCTGCACGACGCCGGCCTCACGCTCGCGGTCGACCTCTCCCCCTCCGACGCCGACGCGTCCCCGGCCGAGCGGATCCGCGGAGCCGTCCGCGAGGCCGTCGCCCTGGCCGCCGTGGGCGCCGACGTCGTCCGCATGGACCCCGCCGCCGTCATCGGCGAGCGCCCCGACGCCGACCGGTCCGCCCTCCTCCGCGTGGTCGCCGCCCTCGGTCGCCGCCTCTCCCCCGCGCTCGCGCTGGCCGTCGCCGCCGACGCCGATCCGCGCGGGTCCGCCGAGCTCCTCGACGGCGACGCCGTGCGCCTCGCCGACGACCCCGCGCTGACCGCGCTCGTCTGGGAGGCGCTCGCCACCCGGTCGGCCGCGCTCCTGTCCCGCGCCCTCGAGCGCCGCGGCGACGATCCCGCCGGATCCGCCCGGATCGCGCGCGTCCGCAGCCACGACGCCCTCCGCTTCGCGTTCGAGGACGACGACGCCCGCGCCCTCGGCATCGACCCCGACGAGCACCGCCGCTTCCTCGCCGACTACCACGTCGGCCGCTTCCCCGGCAGCCACGCGCGCGGCATCTGGCACCCGGACGGCGCGGTCGCCGGCACCACGGCGTCCCTCGCGGGACTGGAGCAGGACGACCCGGGCGCGGTCGAGCGGATCCTGCTGGCCCACTCCATAGCGCTCAGCACGGGCGGCCTCGCGCTGATCGTGCTCGGCGACGAGGTCGGCCAGCTCAACGACTACGGCTACGACGACGTCCCGGCGCACGCCGAGGACAGCAGGTGGGTGAACCGCCCGCTCTACCCGTTCGACCGCTACGACCAGCGCGACGACCGCACCACGAGCACGGGCGTCATCCACGCCGGGATCCGCCGCCTCGTCGCCGTGCGCCGCGCCACGCCCGCGCTCGGCGGCACGCGCATCGTCGGCTTCGACGCGAACGACCCGCGCGTGCTCGGCTACCAGCGCCCGCACGAGGACGGCACGGTCCTCGTGCTCGCGAACCTCGGCGACGAGCCGGCCACGGTCTCCGCGGAGACGCTCGGCGGCTTCGCCGAGCACGCCGTCGACCTCGTGCGCGACGAGCGGCTCCGCCTCACCAAGGGGATCGTGCTGAGCCCGCGCACGTTCGTCTGGCTCCAGGCGGCTCACGACCTCGCGTGACACACTCGCAGTCACGGACGGGTCGGCACGGAGGAACGGCATGAGCGACGAGGGACGCGGCACGGATCAGCCCCGGGAGGGCGCGTCCGGCGCCGCCGGGTTCGCCTGGCCCATGTGGGTCAACATCGGCTGGATCGCGCTCGGCGCCTGGCACGTGCTCGCGCCCGTCAACGACGCGTCCGGCTGGCTCGGCATGTTCCAGATCGCCGTGGGCGCCTTCGGGATCCTCGCCTCGCGCCGCCGCGCACGCCGCCTCGCCGAGGCGGAGGCCGAGGCGATGCCGCTCGAGGAGGCCACGCGCGTGCCCGCCGACGTCGACGAGGAGCGCGCCCGGATCGACGAGGCCGCCGCCGCGCACGCCGAGATGGACGCCCGGCTGCGGGCGCTCGCAATGCAGCTCGAACAGCCAGGCACCCCCGGTGCGGATCCCGACAAGCCCGAGCCGCCGCACCAGCCGGGCGGGCGCGGGCGCGGCCGGGGCCGGAAGGACCGCGCGCGCGAGGCGTGGCCCGACGACGACCTGCCGCCCGTCGCCCGCTGGTAGCCCCGGGCGTCAGCTGGCCCGCGTCACCCCGCGCGACATGATCGCCGAGGTCAGCGCCTCGATGGACGCGCGCGGCCCGGCCGGGTTGTCCATCAGCACGTAGTCCACCTCGTCGAGCTCGGGCAGGCCGAGCCGCGAGGTCACCTTCACCAGGTCCGTCGGGATGAGCGCCTGCGGCAGCACCGCGACCCCCATGCCCGCGCGCACCGCCGCGAGCACGCCGTTCACGTCGCGCGTGCTGCACGTGATCCGCCAGGTGCGGCCCGCCCGCTCGAGCGCGTCCATGGCCATCTGCCTGCTGATGCTCGGCGCCCGGTACGCGATGAGCGGCACGGTCGCGCCCGGCTCGACGAGCGTGCGCTCGAGGCCGACCCACACCATGCGGTCGCGGCCGACGAGCCGCGCGGACGGCTGCTCGTCGACCGTGGTCTTGGTGAGGATCAGGTCGAGCTGCCCCGCGAGCAGCCGCCGGTGCAGCGGCCCGCTCTGCGTCACCGTGAGCTCCAGCTCGATCTGCGGGTGCAGCTGCCGGAAGTGGCGGAGGATCCGCGGGAGCTGCGTGATGGCGAGGTCGTCCGCGGTGCCGAAGCGCAGGCGGCCGCTCACCTCGGATCCGCCGAAGTAGCTCTCCGCCGCCCGGTGCGCCGCGAGGATCGTGCGCGCGAAGCCGGCCATGGCGTCGCCCGCGTCCGTGAGCCGCATGGCGCGGGTGTCGCGGGCGATGAGCGTGCGGTCGACGGCCCGCTCGAGCCGCCGCACCTGCTGGCTCACGGTCGGCTGGCTGATCCCGAGGCGCGCGGCCGCCTGCGTGAAGCTCCGGGTGTCGGCGACGGCGAGGAAGGTCGCGAGCAGGGTCGGATCCAGCACGGCGCCTCCTGGCCATTCGAGAACGTGATGCCATTCATCATGTCGAGACGGGATCCGAATGGGAAGCCCGCGGGTAGCGTCGACGACGGCCCCACGAGGGCCGCACCCATACGGAACCGATCCGCCCATACGCAACGCACCCCGCAGGATGAAGTGACCCCGCCGCCGAACGCCTTCCCCCCGACCGCCCCGCTCCCGATCCAGACCCAGCGCCCGCCGTGGCGCCACACGCTCATCGCCCTGAGCGTGCCGAACTTCCGGCGGTTCACGGCCTCCAACGTCATCGCCATGACCTCGGGCTGGATGCAGCGCATCGCCCAGGACTGGCTCGTGCTCGAGCTCACCGGCAGCGTCACCGCGGTCGGCATCACGGTCGCGATGCAGTTCGCGCCCATGCTCTTCTTCGGCCTGCTGGGCGGCGTCATCGTCGACCGGTGCTCGAAGCGGATGCTGATGATGATCACGCAGGGCACCTACGCGGTGCTCAGCGCGCTGCTCGCCGTGCTCACGCTGTCGGGCGCGGTCGAGGCGTGGCACATCTTCGCGATCGCGTTCGCGACCGGGCTCGTGACGGTGATCGACAACCCGGCGCGGCAGGTGTTCGTGACCGAGATCGTGGGGCAGCAGCACCTCCGCAACGCCATCAGCGTCAACTCCTCGGTGTTCCAGCTCGGCGGCATGGTGGGGCCCGCGCTCAGCGGGATCCTCCTGCTCGCCGTCGGCGCCGGCTGGTCGTTCGCGATCAACGCGCTCGCCTGCGTCGTGGTGGTGCTCACGCTGTGGAGCCTGAACACGCGCGACCTGATCCGCATCCCGCCCGCCCCGCGCCGCCGCGGCCAGCTCGCGGAGGGCCTCCGCTACGCGCGGTCGAAGCCGACCATCCTCTGGCCCGTCGTGCTCGTGGCGGTCTTCAGCGTCTTCGGGCTCACGATGCCCGTGCTCCTCGCAGCGTTCGCGAGCCAGGTCTACGACGTGGGCGCCGGCGGCTACGGCTTCTTCAACTCGATGGTCGCGATCGGCGCGCTCACGGGAGCCCTGCTGTCGACGCGCCGCGCGACCGTGCGGCTGCGGACCATCGTGGTGGGCGTCGGGATCACCGGGCTGCTGCAGGCCGCCGCGGGGCTCATGCCCGGCATCGCGCCGTTCGCCGTGCTGCTCGTCACGGTCGGCATGGCGTCGCTGCTGTTCCAGACCGCCGCGAACTCGCTCGTGCAGCTCTCGAGCAACGTCGCCATCCGCGGGCGGGTGATGAGCGTCTACGTGCTCGTGCTGCTCGGCGGCCAGGCCGTCGGCGGTCCGCTCATGGGCGGCATCGTCGAGGCGTGGGGCGTGCACGTCGGCATGGTCGTGTCCGGCGGGGTCCCGGCGCTGGCCGCCGCGGTCGTCGCCGTGATCCTCGCCCGCCGCGGCCAGCTGACCCTCGAGGTCGTGGTGCGCCGGCACGTGCCGCGGGTGCGGATCACGCCCCGGGCGACGGGTGCCGGCCGCCCCCGC
>NZ_QWGT01000242.1 GCF_003576405.1 Clavibacter lycopersici | reverse complement strand
GCCGGCCCGGGGGACCGCTCGCCTTCGCGGAGGCCCTGCGCTCCGGCCTCGCCGATGCCGCGGCCGACCTCGGCGGGCCGGGAGCCCAGCTGCTGCCCGGCCTCGCGATCGGCGACGTGTCCGCCGTCACGCCCGAGCTCGCGCAGACCATGAAGGACAGCTCGCTGACGCACCTCACGGCGGTGTCCGGCGCGAACTGCGCGGTCATCGTCGGGTTGGTCCTCGCGCTCGCGGCCGCGGCCGGGCTGCGGCGTCCGGCCCGCGCGGTCGCGGCGCTGGCCTCCCTCGCCGCGTTCGTGGTCCTCGTGACGCCGCAGCCCAGCGTGCTGCGCGCCGCCGTCATGGCCGCGGTCCTCATCGTCTCCACCGCGTCAGGCCGCCCCTCCCGCGGGCTCCCCGCCCTCGCCGTGGCCGTGGTCGTCCTGCTCACGGGCGATCCCTGGCTGGCTCGCGACCTCGGGTTCGCCCTGAGCGTGCTGGCGACGGCCGGGCTGCTCGTGCTCGCGCCTCCGCTCGCCGACCGCATGGCGCGCCGGATGCCGCGCCGACCGGCCGAGGCGCTCGCGATCCCCGTCGCTGCCCAGGTGGCGTGCCAGCCGGTCCTCCTCGTCCTCCAGCCGGGTCTCCCCGTGCACGGCGTGCTCGCCAACGTCCTGGCCGAGCCCGCTGCCGCGCCCGCGACGATCGGCGGCCTCGTCGCATGCGTCGTCCTGCCGGTCTGGCCCGCGGCCGGCGGCCTCGTTCTGCGGCTCGCCTGGCTGCCCGCGTGCTGGATCGCTGCGGTCGCCTCCGTCATGTCCGCCCTGCCGTGGGGTCGCGTGCCCTGGGCCGCGGGGCCCGCCGGCGTCGTCGCCCTCGTCGTCGCCATCGCGCTGGTCGTCGCCATCGTGGCACTGGGACGGTCGCCCACCGCCAGGCGCCCGGCGGCGGCGGTGCCCGGGCCGGACGATGTCCCACCCGACGGCTAACCTGGATCCGCTCGACCGCGGGCACGCCCCGGGCCTCTCAGCCGAACCCCGCATCACGCACCCCGCACCCCGCACCCGCACCCTCCCGGAAGGACCCGCATGGCGACCAGGACGTCCCGCAGCACGGCGGCGAAGCCCTCCGCGGCCATCCCGCAGCTCTCGTGGGACGCGGTGCGGCCGGCGCCCGTCGTCCTCGTGTCCGGCACCGAGGCGCTCCTCGCCGACCGGGCGATGCGGCGCCTCCGCGACATCCTCACGGCGGAGGACCCGAGCATCGAGGTCTCCGACATCGAGGCCGACTCGTACGCGCCCGGCGAGCTCATCACGCTCGCGAGCCCGTCGCTCTTCGCCGAGCCTCGTCTCATCCGGGTGGTCAACGTCGAGAAGTGCTCCGACCAGTTCCTGCTCGACGCGGTCGCGTACCTCGACTCCCCGGCGGACGACACCTACGTCGTGCTCCGGCACGCCGGGGGAGTGCGCGGCAAGAAGCTGCTCGACGCCGTGCGCTCGGGCAGCGGCGGCGGCATCGAGAT
This sequence comes from Clavibacter lycopersici, assembly GCF_003576405.1. Taxonomy (GTDB): domain Bacteria; phylum Actinomycetota; class Actinomycetes; order Actinomycetales; family Microbacteriaceae; genus Clavibacter; species Clavibacter lycopersici. The sequence continues at coordinate 2,608 of NZ_QWGT01000242.1, read as the reverse complement.
CGTGTGCGCCGAGCTCAAGAAGGACAGCGAGAAGCACGACTTCGCCGTGGCGGAGTTCCGCGCGGCGAAGCGCTCCATCACGCCCGGCGCCGTGCGGCAGCTCGTGGCCGCCTTCCAGGACGACGTGAGCGAGCTCGCGTCGGCGTGCCAGCAGCTCATCTCGGACACCGCGCACGAGATCACCGAGGTCACGGTCGACCAGTACTACGGCGGGCGCGTCGAGATCAACGCCTTCGCGGTCGCGGACTCCGCTATCGCCGGGCGCAGCGGCGAGGCGCTCGTGCTGCTCCGCCACGCGCTCACCTCGGGCGCGGACCCGGTGCCGCTCATCGCGGCGTTCGCCATGAAGATCCGCACCATGGCGAAGGTGTCGGGCGTCTCCGGCGCGTCGGGCCAGCTGGCCTCGAAGCTCGGCATGGCGCCCTGGCAGGTCGACCGCGCCCGGCGCGATCTGCAGCTGTGGGACGACGCGGGCCTCGGCCGGGCCATCGAGGCACTCGCCGAGGCGGACGCGCAGGTCAAGGGCGGCGGCCGGGATGCCGTCTACTCCCTGGAGCGCATGGTGCGCACCGTCGCCTCCCGCGGCCGCGACTGAGGGCCTCGCCCGACGGGCCTCAGCCCGCGGGACCCACCCGACGGACCCGCACCCGGACATGACGACGGGCCCCGCGCGATGCGCGGAGCCCGTCGATCACACCAGGGGAGGTCAGCCGATCTTGGCGACCTGCTTGGCGATCGCGCCCTTGCGGTTCGCGGCCTGGTTCTTGTGGATGACGCCCTTGCTGGCGGCCTTGTCGAGCTTCTTGCCGGCGAGGCTGACGGCCTTGACGGCCGCGTCCTTGTCGCCCGCGGAGATCGCGGTCTTGACGGACCGGATGGCCGTCTTCAGCTCGCTCTTGACGGCCTTGTTGCGCTCCTGGGCCTTCTTGTTGGTGCCGATGCGCTTGATCTGCGACTTGATGTTTGCCACGTGTTATGTCTTCCGTTCGAGTTTTCGTCGTATGAGTTGCCGCTCAGCGAGAGAGGGCGCCTGCGGCGATACCGCGTGATCGGGGAGGATCACACGCAAGCCAACAGGCGACGATACCAGGTCCGGGCCGGGAAATCAGGCCGCCGAGCCCCGCGCGTCGCGGTCGTGGCGCGGGACGTCGTCGCCGGGACGGAGGAAGCGGGTCTCGGGCTCGTCGTCCAGCGCGTTCCGGATCCGCGCCAGGAAGTCGGCGGACATCTCCGGCAGCGCGTCCGCCGGCCACCACGCGACCTCCAGCGACTCGTCGTCGTTGACGCGCGCCTCGCCCGAGACGTAGCGGCAGCGGAACGTCAGGTCGAGGTAGCTGGCGCGGTCGCCGTTGGGGTAGGTGATCTCGTCGGTCGTCCCCACGGCGACCAGCCGCTCCACCTCCACGGTCACGCCGGTCTCCTCCTCCGCCTCGCGCCACGCGCCGACGGCGGGCTCCTCGCCGGGCTCGAGGATCCCCGAGACGGGCGTCCACGCGCCGGTGTCGCCGCGACGGACGAGGAGGATGCGGGGGCCGTCGAGGATCACGGCGGTGACGCCCGAGAGCCACAGGGGAGCGGTGCCGACCCGCTCGCGGAGGGAGACGATGAAGTCGGGGATGCCCATGCCGCGAGCCTATCGACGCGCGGCGGGCCGGTCGGTCGACGGCCGCGCGACCGCTGCCCGCCGGGCGACCGCCGCCCGCCGAGCGCCCGCCCGCCGCGCGCTCGTGCGTGCCCCACCCACGGGAATACGCTCGACGCCGTGCCCCGTCTCGCGCCCCACATCCCGTCCGTGCCCGAGTCGGGCATCCGCCGCATCCTCGAGCTGTCCTTCGAGGTGGACGACGTCATCGCGCTGGGCGTCGGCGAACCGGACGTACCCGTGGCGCCGCACATCCGCGAGGCCGCCCGCGTGGCCTGGGCGGAGGACCGCACGGACTACACCCCGAACGCCGGCATCCCGGAGCTCCGCGCCGCGCTCGTGGAGAAGCTGCGCCGCGACGACGGGCTCGACGTGCAGACGGAGCAGGTCTGGGTGACCGTCGGCGCGACGCAGGCGCTGTACCAGGCGATGACCCTCACGCTGGGCGCGGGCGACGAGGCCCTCGTGCCGGATCCGGGCTACACGACCTTCTCGATGGGCGCGCGCATGCTCCAGGCGGAGCCCGTGCCCTACCCGCTCCTGCCCGAGCGCGGATTCCTGCCCGACATGGAGGAGCTCGAGCGGCTCGTCACCGCGCGCACGCGCGTGCTCGTCGTCAACTCGCCGTCGAACCCGCTCGGCGCCGTGTTCCCGCGGGAGACGCTGCAGGAGCTCCTCGCGTTCGCGCGCCGCCACGACCTCTGGGTGATCAGCGACGAGGTCTACGAGTACTTCGTGCACGATGCCGAGCACGTGAGCATCGCGAGCCTGCAGGAGCCGGGGGAGCAGCGCGTCCTGAGCGCCTTCTCGCTCTCGAAGACCTACGCGCTGACGGGGGTCCGCGTCGGCTACCTCGTGGTGCCGACCGGGATGACGACCACGATGCGCACCGTCCAGGAGGCGACCATCAGCTGCGTCAGCGCGCCCGCGCAGTGGGCGGGCGTCGCGGCCGTCACGGGCGACCAG
>NZ_QWGT01000241.1 GCF_003576405.1 Clavibacter lycopersici | reverse complement strand
CGCGGCACCGCGCCGTGGCCCTCGGGCACGCGCTCGTCATCGCGCACCGGGCCGGGAGGGGTGCCGTCGCCGAACGGGCGGCCGCCCAGCTCCTCGCGCCCGTGCGGCTCGAGCCAGCCCCACGTCTCGGGCCCGACGGGCACGACCCGGGTCGGGTTGATGTCGGTGTGCGTCAGGTAGTAGTGCTGCTTGATCTGCACGAAGTCGATGGTGTCGCCGAACCCGGGCGTCTGGAACAGGTCGCGCGCGTACGCCCAGAGCACGGGCATCTCGTCCAGCTTCTGCCGGTTGCACTTGAAGTGCCCGTGGTAGACGGCGTCGAAGCGGGCGAGCGTGGTGAACAGGCGGACGTCGGCCTCGGTGATGGTGTCGCCCACGAGGTAGCGCTGCGTCGCGAGCCGGTCGCTCAGCCAGTCGAGCCGGCCGAAGAGGCGGTCGTACGCCTTCTCGTACGCCTCCTGGGATCCGGCGAAGCCGCAGCGGTACACGCCGTTGTTCACGTCGCGGAAGACGAGGTCGGCGACCTCGTCGATCTCCGCCCGGAGGTGCTCGGGGTAGAGGTCGGGTGCGCCCTCGCGGTGGTGCTCGGTCCACTCGGTGGAGAGGTCGAGCGTGATCTGCGGGTAGTCGTTGGTGACCACCTGGCCGGAGGGGATGTCGACGAGCGCCGGCACCGTGATCCCACGCGGGTAGTCGGGGAAGCGCGCGAAGAACGCGTCCTGCAGGCGCTCGATGCCGAGGACCGGGTCGCGTCCGTCGGGGTCGAGGTCGAAGGTCCAGCTGCGGGCGTCGTGCGTAGGGCCGGGGAGGCCGAGCGAGATGGCGTCCTCGAGGCCGAGCAGGCGGCGCACGATGACCGAGCGGTTCGCCCACGGGCACGCGCGCGCCGCGACGAGGCGGTAGCGGCCGGCCTCGACGGGCCAGCCCTGCGAGCCGTCCCGGAGGATCCGGTCCTCGATGTAGTTCGTGTCGCGGGTGAACTCACCCTCCTCGACGTAGCGGCCGGGAGCGCCCGCCTCGTTGGTGCCTGCGGGTGTCGCCTGATCCGTCATGCATCCACCCTAGGCCGGGGTCGCCGCGCCCGACCGGCCGCGGGCGCGCACGGGGTCCCGCGTGCCCTAAACTCTCCGTGTGCCCGTCCTCCCCGAGGCGGCCGGGCGCAGGCGGCGGACCCAGATCCCACCCCCGACCCGGAACCCCGGTTGCTCGAGGCCGGTCCCCTCGCCACCGTCCGACCGCACGCGTCACCGTGCGCGACGGGCGCGAAGTACTTCCGATCCGGGAGCGCAGGCAGCGCCTGGCCCCGGCAGTGAACAAGGAGTTGCATGGCTCGCACCGGCCAGCGGCGGTCCTCCGCCCGCACGCGCACGATCGACAACGAGGGGCTCATCCCCGTGCTGGCGCGCGCCGTGCGCGAGATCGAGCAGGCCGCCCAGCGCGGCAAGCTCAAGCCCGTCAACCGCACGAAGTTCCAGGTCGTCGCCGTGCTGATGCGCGAGGAGCGCACGCACGCGAAGGACCCGGCCACCCCGCTCAGCGACCCCGAGCGCGCGGAGACCCTGAAGCGCCTCGACGGCATCGCGAGCATCCTGGCCCGCACGGCCGCGCGCGACACCTCGGTGCTGCCGCTGCTGGATCCCGACGCCAAGCTCTCCGAGGCCGCCCGCGCCATGCGCAAGCACATGCTGTTCGACGGCGGCGTGGAGATGGTCGTGGAGGAGGAGCCGGAGCCCGAGCCCGAGGATCCCGCGCTCGCCAAGCTCAGCGAGCGCCAGGTCGTGCCGCCGTCCGTCAAGGCCCGCGTGCTCGCGAACCCGTTCCTCGAGCCCGACCTCGACCGGCCCGCCCCGGCCGCGCCGCCCACGCGCCTGCTGGCGAACTGGGAACTGCTCGGCCCGCTGTTCAAGTCGTTCGAGTACGGCGCCGGTGGCGGCATCGCGAGCATGGACCTCCCCGAGAGCCCCCGCATCGACCGCCTCTCGCCGCAGAACCTCGAGCTCATGCGCCACCAGGCCCGCTTCCTCGAGAGCGTGCGCCTCGGCCACCGGGAGTTCCTGCTCGCCGACGAGCCCGGCCTCGGCAAGACGGCGCAGGCGCTGCTCGCCGCGTCGGTCGCGGACGCGTACCCGCTGCTCGTCGTCGTGCCGAACGTCGTGAAGATGAACTGGAAGCGCGAGGTCGAGCGGTGGACGCCGCACCGCCGCGCCACCGTGATCCACGGCGACGGCGCGGGGCTCGACGCCTTCGCCGACGTCGTCATCGTCAACTACGAGGTGCTGGACCGCCACATCGGCTGGCTGCGCACGCTCGGCTTCCGCGGCATGGTCGTCGACGAGGCGCACTTCATCAAGAACCTGCAGTCGCAGCGGTCGAAGTTCGTGCTGGCGCTCGCCGAGAGCATCCGGCAGCGCCAGTCGAACCCGCTGCTGATGGCGCTGACGGGCACGCCGCTCATCAACGACATCGACGACTTCCGCGCCATCTGGCAGTTCCTCGGCTGGATCGACGGCGACAAGCCCACCTCGCGCCTCATGGGCGAGCTGGAGGAGGCGGGCCTCACGCCCGCCGACCCCGGCTTCTTCGCCGAAGCCCGGCGCGCGGTCATCGACCTCGGCATCGTGCGCCGCCGCAAGATCGACGTGGCCACCGACCTGCCGTCGAAGCGCATCGCGGACCTCCCGGTCGAGCTCGACGACGACCTGGGCCGCTCCATCCGCCAGGCCGAGCGCGAGCTCGCGGCGCGTCTCGTCAAGCGCTTCACGGCTCTCGTCGGCGCGCGCGGCACCACCGTGCCCGAGGTGATGGCCGGATCCGCCTCGGAGCGCGCGAGCCTCGTGCGGCTCGTGGCGCAGTCCGAGCTCGACGAGGCCAAGGCGCAGAAGACCGGCGAGAACGTGTTCACCATGGTCCGCCGGATCGGCCAGGCCAAGGCCGTGCTCGCCGCCGACTACGCCGCCCAGCTCGCGCGCTCGGTCGGCAAGGTCGTGTTCTTCGCGAAGCACGTCGACGTGATGGACCAGGCCGAGGCGACGTTCGCGAAGCGGGAGCTGAAGAGCGTCTCCATCCGCGGAGACCAGTCGCCTGCCGCGCGCCAGAACGCGATCGACTCCTTCCAGAACGACCCCGAGGTCAAGGTCGTGGTCTGCTCGCTCACCGCGGCGGGCGTCGGCCTCAACCTGCAGGCCGCGTCCAACGTGGTGCTCGCCGAGCTCAGCTGGACCAGCGCCGAGCAGACGCAGGCCATCGACCGCGTGCACCGCATCGGCCAGGAGGAGCCCGTCACCGCGTGGCGGATCATCGCGGCGCAGACCATCGACGCGAAGATCGCGGAGCTCATCGACAGCAAGGCGGGCCTCGCGGCGCGCGCGCTCGACGGCGAGGACTTCGACGAGGCCGGATCCACGTCGGTCCAGCTCGACGCGCTCTCGCACCTCCTCGAGGAGGCGCTGGCCGCGGGCTGACCCGCGATCCGCACGCACGACGCCCCCGCGACCTGCTGGTCGCGGGGGCGTCGTGCGTGCGGTGCGCGTCAGTCGCCCTGGCGTCGCCTGTCGACTGCTCGGCGGATCAGGTAGGCGAACGCGAACGCGAACACGAGGACGCCGCAGACCCCCGTCGGACCGAGGCGCTCGGTCGCCGAGCCCCCGACGACCAGCGGCACCACGACCAGCTGGGACACGACGAAGGACGCGGTGAGGATGGCCGCGTCGCGGAGAGCGCGGCGGCGGGTGTCCGGGGAGCGGATGCTCCCCAGCGCGGATCAGCCGCGCTCGTCCTTCCGGCGCTGGCGCTCGGCCTTGCCTGCGGCACGGCGCTCGCGGGCGACGGCGTCTTGGGCGTCCTGCGTGGGGCTGGAGCGGGAGGTGCCGATGACGGCCGAGAAGATGAGGATCGCGACGGGGATGGACGCCAGGTGGATCAGGGTGGACCGCATGCGCGCTCCTCCGGTGGCAATCCGAGCGCACCGAGCGGATCCGCCCGCTCAGTCCTCGAGGGCCGTGCCGCGGAGGTCCGGAAGCGTGAGCGCCGCGGCCGCGGCCAGCGCGAAGACGGCCGCGAACACGCCGAACGGCAGCGCGACGCCGCCGAGCGCGAGGAGCGGCGGCACGCACAGCGGCGCGACGATCGAG
>NZ_QWGT01000240.1 GCF_003576405.1 Clavibacter lycopersici | reverse complement strand
TCGTCGCGCGGCGCGTCGACCGCTCCGCGCGCGTGGACGCCTAGCGCGTCTCCCGCGAGCCCGCGACCGGCACTCCCCCGTCGCCGACGAGCCGCCCGCGCAGCTCCTCGACGCGCGCGCGGATGTCGTCGCGCACGAGCCGCATCCGCTCCATGCCGTCGATGCCGCGCTCGCTGGGCTCGTCCGTGATCCACGTCTCGACCGCGCCGTCCTGGTCGCCGTCGACGTGCGCCTCCGCGCCGAGCACGACCACGAGGTCGGCCGCGCGCACCATGTCGTCCGTGAGCGGCTTCGGGCGCTCGTCCGCCACGTCGATGCCGAGCTCGGCGAGCGACTCGACGGCGAGCGCGTTGAGCGAGGTGCCGGGATCCGTGCCCGCGGACGTGACGCCCACGGCGTCGCCCGCCGCGTGCCGCATGAGGGCGGCCGCGAGCTGGGACTTGCCGCCGTTGCGGGCGCAGACGAAGACGACGTGCGGGATGCGCTCGGCCATGGTTCCTCCGGTCGGGACGTCGCCCTCGGGTGGGGCGTCCCGACGATCCTCGCATCCGGCGCGGCCCGACGCTCGACATCGGTACAGCCGTCGCTGTACCGTCGGGCGTGCCCACCCTCGCTCCCCGCCTCGACGTCATGACCCGGCTCGGCCGCGCGCTAGCGGATCCCACCCGCGCCCGGATCCTCCTGGAGCTGCTCGACGGCCCCGCCTACCCCGCGCTCCTCGCCGACTCGCTCGGCCTCACACGGCAGAACGTCTCCAACCACCTGGCCTGCCTGCGGGGCTGCGGCATCGTGCGCACGGTGCCCGAGGGGCGCAGCACGCGGTACGAGATCCAGGACGTCCGCATCGCCCGGCGCCTCGGCGCGCTCGTGGAGGTCGTGCTCGCGGTGGACGACGACCGGGCCTGCGCGGATCCCGCGCTCTGCGATGACGACTGCTGCGAGGCGGGCGCGTGACCGGCCCCGCGTCCGCGCCTCGGCTCACGACCGCGCGCCGCGACGTGCTGCGCCGCCGCATCCGCTGGATCGTCGCGGGCACCATCGCGTGGAACACGGTCGAGGCCGTGGTCGCCCTCACCGCGGGCGCCGTCGCATCGTCCACCGCGCTCGTCGCGTTCGGGCTCGACTCGATCGTGGAGGTGCTCGCCGCGTCCGCCGTCGCCTGGCAGTTCTCCGCGCCGGATCCGGAGGCGCGCGAGCGCACGGCCCTCCGGCTCATCGCGGTGTCGTTCCTGGGCCTCGCCGCCTACGTGAGCGTCGACGCCGTGCTCGCGCTGACCGGCGGATCCGAGGCGCGACCGAGCACCACCGGCATCGTCCTCGCGGCGCTCAGCCTCGCCGTGATGCCCGCCCTCAGCCTGCTCGAGCGCCGCACCGGCACCGAGCTCGGCTCCGCGAGCGCCGTCGCCGACTCGCGGCAGACCCTGGTGTGCGCGTGGCTGTCCGCCGCGCTCCTCGTCGGCCTGCTGCTCGACGCCCTGCTCGGCTGGTGGTGGGCGGATCCCGTCGCAGGGCTCGCGATCGCCGCGTTCGCCGTCCGTGAGGGCCTCGAGGCGTGGCGCGGGGATGCGTGCACGGTCCCGGTCGGCGCGCTCACGGGCGAGCGCACCGACGACGAGCACGACGACCGCTGACGCTGACGCCACGGAAGCGACGGCGCGCGGCCGGGCACCGGCCCGACCGCGCCCGCGCTACTTCGACAGCTGCACCGCCCCCGTCGCCCGCTGGTACGCGGCGAAGTACTTGTCGCCCATCGCCCGAGCGCCGGCGGCCGTGTAGTGGATCGAGTCCTCGGCCCTGCTGTACCCCGCGGCTCCCGGGATGTACGACACGTTCGACCGCAGCGCGGGCATCCCCTGCTGCGCCGTGTCGATGCCCTGGCGCAGCGACGAGACGTTCAGCCACTCGGGGACCATGCCGCCGATGAGGAACGGCACCGCCCCGTAGCGCGCGTTCAGCCGGTCGACGAGGTCGAGCAGCATCGACTGGTACCCGGCGGCGTTCGTGCGGGTCGCGTCGGACTCGCCCTGGGCCCAGACGACCGCGACGAGGCGGTTGTCGGGGTCCTGCGCGAGCGCCTGGTCGATCTGCCCGAGCGCGCGCGTGAACAGGTTGATGCGCGAGCGCGTGTCCGCGGGGTTCCAGGCGTAGGTGCCGTCGCCCGTCATGGAGGTGGACGCCATCGCGGCGGGGACGAGCAGCACCTTCCGGCCCGGGCGGGCGTCGGCCAGCATGTGCCGGCCGAGCTCCATCCCGGGGCCGACGGCCTGCACGCCGCCTGACGTCGTCCACGTGGTGACGTGGCTGAGCGAGTCCTTGGCGGGCACGACCTTCCCGGCCTGGGCGCCGCTGCCGGCGAGCTGGTCGAGGCCGGGCACGCTCACGTCGATCGACGGATCCCACCCGGTGCCGACGCCCTGCGCGTTCGACTGGCCGAGGATCACGACGACGTCGTAGCCCTCGCCCGTCGAGGCGATGGCGCGCGGCGCGGAGGTGCGGGACGTCGGGGCGAACCCGTCCGCCCGTCCGGTGACGGTGACGGTGACCTGCGATCCGGCGTCGCGCGGTGCGGGCACGTAGGTCGACGCGGTGCGGCCGGGGACCACGACGCCGTTGCGCTTCCACACGTAGGAGAGCGCCGTGGCCTCGGGGGTCCACGCGGGCGTCTCGGCCGTGAGGGTGGATCCGACGCTCCCGTCACCCATGATCGTCGGGGTCGGCGCGCCCGCGAACGGCTGGTCGTCGGGCGACGGCGCGGGCTCGGCGGGCGGCACGTCGAGGGCGTCGACGACGACCGCGGTCGGCTCGCTCGTCACGCTCGTCGCCTTGTAGCCGGAGCGCGTTCCGGTGACCGCGACGGTGATCCGCGACCCGGCGTCCGCGCGGCGCACGGTGTACGTCGCCTCGGTCGCGCCGAGCACGGCCACGCCGTCCCGGGCCCACGCGTAGGAGTACGCGGTGGCCTCCGGGGTCCACGCGGGCGTCTCCGCCCGGAGGGCGCTGCCGGCGACGGGCGACCCCTGGATCACGGGCGCGGTCGTCGCCTCGAACGGCACGGCCGGCGCGGGCGGCGGCGGCGTGACGGGCGTCTCGACGACCGCGACGGCCTCGCTCGTCACCGTCTGCGTGACGTAGCCGGTCTTCGTGCCCGTGACGGCGACGGAGATGCCCGTGCCGACGTCACCCGCTACGACCCGGTAGCTCGGGCCGGTCTGGTCGGGGATCACGACGCCGTCGCGCAGCCACGCGTAGGTGAAGGACGGCCACGGCGACCACGTGCCCGACTTCGCCGTGAGAGTGAAGTCCACGCGGCCGAGGCCCGTGATGGCCGGCTCGCCGGCGGCCTCGAACGCCACGTCGGGGACGGGCTCGGGGTCCGGCGTCGGCGCGGGCGGCTCGGGCGCGACCTCGGGCAGCGGCACGAGGAGCCCGGCGCTCGTCAGGGACTGCGTGACGTACCCGGTCTTCGTGCCGGTGACGATCACGGCGATGGCGGCGCCCTGGTCGCCCTCCTGCGGGCGGTAGGTGACGCCGGTCTGGCCGTCGATCGCGACGCCGTCGCGGGTCCACTGGTAGGAGAAGGCCGGCCAGGGGGTCCAGACCCCGGCGCGCGCGGACAGCGTGAAGCCGACGCGCGCGGTGCCGGCGATGGTCGGGGTCGCGGCGGCCGAGAACGGCGCGTCCTGGGACGGGGCGGTGGGCTCCGGGGTCGGGACGGGCGTCGTGGGCGTCGTGGGCGTCGGGGTCGGCGTCGGGGTGCCCGGCGTCGCGGTGGGCGTCGGGGTCGGCGCGGGCGTCGTCGGCGCCGGGGTGGGCGTCGGCGTGCTCGCGGCCGGGACCTGCAGCTCCGCGCTCGTGAGGGACTGCGTGGCGTAGCCCGTCTTGGTGCCGGTCACGGCGACGCTGATGCGGGATCCCGCGTCCCCGGCCTGCACGCGGTAGGTGACGCCGGTCTGCCCGGCGATCACCACGCCGTCGCGCAGCCAGGAGTAGGAGAACGTGGGCCACGGGGTCCACACCCCGGCGCGCGCCGAGAGCGTGAAGCCGACGCGGGCGGTGCCGGCTCTCCACCCAGGTCGGCGCGTACCACCTGATGCGCGCGGCGGGCGGGCGCGGGATCCTCCTCGGCGGCGTCC
>NZ_QWGT01000239.1 GCF_003576405.1 Clavibacter lycopersici | reverse complement strand
CATCCGGGCGGCACGCGCCGTCGTGGCCGACCAGCGTGACGGCACCACCTCGCTCGGGGTGGTCTTCGGCGGATCCGGCAACGGCGAGCAGATCGCCGCGAACAAGGTCGAGGGCGTCCGCGCGGCGCTCGTCTGGAACCTGTCGACCGCCGTGCTCGCGCGCCAGCACAACGACGCGAACGTGATCTCCATCGGCGCCCGCCAGCACACCGTCGAGGAGGCCACCGCCTTCATCGACGCGTTCATCGCCGAGCCCTTCTCCGGCGAGGAGCGGCACGCGCGCCGCATCGCGCAGCTCGCCGAGTACGAGACGACGGGGGCCATCGCCGGTCACCCCGTCACCGACTAGGCCGCCGTGCCCGAGGGGCATTCGATCCATCGGATCGCGAAGCAGTTCGAGGCGCACTTCGCCGGCGACGTCGTGCAGGCGGCCTCGCCCCAGGGCCGGTTCGCCGAGGGCGCCGCCGTGCTCGACGGCCGCCGCCTGCTCCAGGCCAAGGCGGTCGGGAAGCAGATGTTCCTCGAGTTCGACGGCGGCGTCTGGCTCCGCGTGCACCTCGGCCTCTACGGCGCGTGGGACTTCGCGGGCGACGTCACGACGCTCAATCGGATGGGGCAGAACGGGATGCGCGGCGACGTGCCCGTCGACGACCGGGTGGACGACGCACCCGTCGACACGGCCGCGGAGGACTCGCTCGCGAGCATCGGCGCGCCCCGCCGCGCGCGCCTCCGCATGGCCGAGCAGGAGAAGGTGCACGACCCGTTCTCCGCCGAGGCCTGGCCTCCCGAGCCGGTGGGCCAGGTGCGCGTGCGGCTGCTCACCGAGCGCGCCGTCGCGGATCTGCGCGGCCCCACCGCGTGCGTCGTCGCCAGCCCCGAGGAGGTGCAGCAGGCGATCGAGAAGCTGGGACCGGATCCGCTCGTCGACGGCGGCAAGCGCTCGGAGGACCGCTTCACGGCCACCGTGCGGAGGAAGCCGACGGCGATCGGCCTGCTGCTGATGGACCAGGCGGTCGTCAGCGGGATCGGCAACGTGTACCGGGCCGAGCTCCTGTTCCGCGCCCGGCAGAACCCGCACACGCCGGGGCGCGACGTGCCCGAGGACGTCGTCCGCGGCCTGTGGCGGGACTGGTCGAAGCTCCTGCGCAAGGGCGTCGAGGTGGGCCAGATGATGACCATGGACGGCCTGCGCGGCAAGAAGCTCGAGGCCGCGCTCCGCAACCGCGCGGATCGGCACTGGGTCTACCACCGCGAGGGACTGCCGTGCCGGGTGTGCGGCACGAACATCGTGATGGAGGAGGCCGCGGGCCGGAAGCTCTACTGGTGCCCGTACTGCCAGGCGTGATGCGCGGCCGGGTGGCGTCGGGCGCGACCCGGCTCTGAGACGACGAGAGGGGCCCCGATCCGATCGGATCCGGGCCCCTCGACCGTCGGCCGGTGGTCGCCGGTGCTACTCGCTGATGTGGGCGAAGAGGAACCAGCGGTCCTTCTCGAGGCCACGGGCGATCTCGATGGCGACGTCCTGGCTGTTGACGTCGATCTCGCCCAGCTCCTGCACCGCGCGGTTGACGAGCTCCATCGTCGCGTCGATCTGCGCGATGACCTCGGCGATCGTGGCGCTCGACTGGCGGAAGCCCGGCGTGAGCGGCGCGGTGGTGGTGGAGGAGGCGACCGTCTCGATGCGGGCGTCGATCGGGAGGCCGAGGGCGACGACGCGCTCCGCGGCGGTGTCTGCCCACGCCTGCGCGTGGGATACCAGGACGTCGAGGAACTCGTGCACGCCGATGAAGTTGGCGCCGCGGACGTGCCAGTGCGCCTGCTTGCCGTTGACGGCGAGGGTCTGCAGGTTGACGACGACGGGGCTGAGGAACTGCGCGACGCCGGCGGCGACGTCGGCCGATGCGGAGCTGGTGGGGACGTGGACGGTGTCGGTCATGGGTTCTCCTCGAGCGTTGCGGGTCTGCGGACTGCGGACGGTGCCCTCAATCTCGCGCACCTCGCATGGCGCCGCAAGCAAGCTGAGGCATCGCTTACCGGCGCCCGGCCGCGGTCAGCGGAGCGCCGAGACGCGGGCGGCGACCTCCTTCACATCCCGGATCCGCTGCTCGTAGCGGGCCGCGACGGCGATGAGGACCATGCCGCCGACGCCCGCCCACGCCCACCAGGGGACGGTGGTCGAGGCGATGCGGATCCACGGCCAGAGCTGGGCGACGGCGTGCACGAGCAGCACCGCGGCGCCGATGAGGAAGGGCGCGCGGAGTCGGAGGCGCGCTCCTGCGAGCAGCGTCGCGAGGGCGAGGACCCCGAGGCCGACGATGCGCCACGCCGGGCTCGGGCCGAGGTCCGCGAGCAGGGGCGGCACGAGCAGGACGAGGAGCCCGGGGCCGAGGTGCCGCATGCTGCCGGACGCCGCGTCACGGACGAGGCGTCGGCCGCCGACCACGAGGAGGGCGGCGGCGATCGGCACCGTGACGGTCTCCACCGGATCGGCCGCGCCCGTGACGACGAGGACCGCGGCGACGAGGCCCCCGATGACGAGCGCCGCGACCGCGAGGACGCGGTCGTGCAGCGGGGTACGGACGGCGGTGCGGGTCACGCCTGTGGCGGTGTCGTCGTCCGTGTCCGTTCCTGCCGCCTCCGACGTCGAGGGCGAGCAGGCGACGTGGACGAGCGCGAGCACCGTGACGAGCAGCACGGCACGGGCTCCGACGCCGTCCAGCCGCTCCGCGTGGGCGCGGAGGATGGCCGCCGTGCCCACCGCTGCGGCCCCGACCAGCGCGACCGTCACGGTGACGCGGGGCGCCGCGCGCAGCAGGGCGTCGACGGTGGCACGGGCAGCGGGGGATGCGCTCGCCGGCGCCGCCGCTGCCGACCGATGGGGCACGCTCCCATCCGATCCGTCTGGGGACGCGGCCGTCCCACGATGACCATCCCCGCTGGCCCCGATGGCCTCCATCGGGTGCGCGGGCAGGAGCGACACGGCGAGCACGAGGACGACGGCCGCCGCGAGGGTCCAGAGCTCCGTGCGCCCGAACGTGGCCGTCTCGTGAGCGACCAGCTGGGCTATGGGCCGCCCGAAGCCCACGAGCGGGACGACGAGCCCGGACGCCGCGGCGGTCGCGAGGAGCAGGGGTCGCGCCGGTGAGCCGACGGCCGCACCGCGCAGGGCGGCGGCCGCCAGGATGAGGAGGATGCCGGCTGCGCTCCCGAGCAGCAGCGCCCGCACGGGCGCCCCGCTCCACGACGCGACTGCGGTGGGAAGGGCCGCGAGGAGCAGGGCCGCGAGGAGGACGGGAGCCGCGCCGGATCCGCGGGCGGGGCCGGTCGGCGCATAGCGGCGGCGTCGCGCGGGGAAGCCACGGTGGAGGAGCGCGGCCACGATCAGCATCACACCGGCCGGCGGCAGGACGTAGGGCTCGACGGCGTCGACGCGTCCGCGGTCGAGCGCTACCCACAGCGCGGCGGATCCGAGGACGAGCGCGATCCAGGCCACGCGGTGCCGCCAGCGCGAGCCCGTTACCGAGGCGGCGACGAGCACGGCGGTCGCCGAGAGGAGCAGGGCGACGGGGAGCCCGGAGGCATCGGAGGCCGCGCCCACCATGACGGTGCCGGCGACGAGCAGGCCCGTCGCCGCGTCGGCGGCATGTCGGATGAGGCCGTCGACCGCCCCGGGGGAGCCCCCGGGCAAGGTCGACGGAGCCGGGTTCCGGATGCGGTCGGCGGCACCCGCCGCGGCCACGAGCACGGCGACGACGGCGGGCACGGCCAGCGCGGCGGGATCCAGCGGGACGTACCCGCCCCGCCAGGCGAGGAGCGCCACGGACACCGCGCCGAGCAGGGCGACCGCCGCCGACGCGGCGAGCACCCGGCGGTGCACGGATCGGAGGACGAGGAGCACGCCGGCTCCCGCCACGAGCGCCGCGCTCGCGACGAGGGGACGGACGACGCCCTCGCCGGAGCCGACCGACGCGGACATCACGACAGCGACGAGCGCGGACGTGCCGGCCCATGCGGAGGCCGCCATCCGCGCGTCGGCGGGACCGCGGGCCCCGCGCAGCACGAGCACGCCGACGGCGATGAGGACCGCCGCCGTGATCGCCAGCTGCACGTCGACGGCCGGCCCGCGGTCGGCGTATCCGGCGGCGAGT
>NZ_QWGT01000238.1 GCF_003576405.1 Clavibacter lycopersici | reverse complement strand
GTGGGCCCGGCCGACGAGCTCGCCGCCGCCCTCCGCGCGGATCCCGCCGTGCAGGCCGCCGACGAGCTCGCGATCGCGCTGCCCGACGGCCTCCGCCCGGACGACGTGACGCAGATCCTCACCGACGTCGCCCGCCGCCTCGGCCCGGCACTCGGCTGGTCGCCCTCCGCCTGACCGCGGCCCGCGGCCCACGCACGACGACGCCCCTCCCGCGCGCTGCGGGAGGGGCGTCGTCGTGATCCGGCCGGGGATCAGTGCATGCTGACGGCCTCGGACGATGCGCCCTCGCGGAAGCGCTCGAGCGGCACGCGCACCATCGACCAGGAGATGATCGAGGCGCAGGCCACGCCGATCGCCGCGGCCAGGAACACCACGTGGTACCCGTCGACCTGCTGCTGCAGCGGGTTCGCCACCCCGTCGGTCGTCGCCGCGGTGACGGCGGAGGCGAACAGGGCCGTGAAGACGGCCGTGCCGATGGATCCGCCGATCTGCTGCGTGCCCGTGAGCGCCGCGCCCGCGACGCCCGCGTCCCGCGGCTCGATGCCGGAGAGCGCCACGTTCTGCATCGGCACGAACACGCACGCGAGCCCGATGCCGAGCAGGATCTGGCCGGGCAGCACCTGCACGACGTAGGCGCCGTCGACCGTGATGCGGCTGAACCACAGGAGACCCGCGGCCGCGACGAGCGGGCCGACGGTCATGAGGATCCGCGGGCCGACGCGGGGCAGGAGCCGCGCGACCTGCGGGGCCGTGAGCATGATGGTCGCGGCCATGGGCAGCGACGCGAGGCCCGAGATCAGCGGCGACATGCCGAGCACGATCTGGAAGTGCAGCGTGAGGTAGAGCAGCCCCCCGAGGAGCGCCGCGCCCACCATCACCGAAGTGAGGTACGCGCCGCCGCGGGTGCGGTCGGCCACGACGCGGAGCGGCAGCAGCGGGTTGCGCGCCCGCGACTCCCACCAGACGAACGCGACCATGATCCCCGCGCCGAGCGCGAGGAAGCCGATGGTGTCGGGCTCGCCCCAGCCGTTCTCCGCGCGGGAGAAGCCGTAGACGATCGACGCGAGGCCGACCGTGACGAGCAGGGCGCCGGGCACGTCGTAGCTGCGGTCGCCGTCGGCGCGGCTCTCCTTCACCAGCGGGATCGCGGCGATGACCGCGACGACCGCGATCGGCACGTTGACCAGGAGGCACCAGTGCCAGCTGAGGTACTCGGTGAGGACGCCGCCGAGCAGCAGGCCGACGGCCGCGCCGGATCCGGCGATGGTGCCGTAGACCGCGAACGCCTTCACACGGTCGGGGCCGGACGGGAACGTCACCGACAGGAGGGCGAGCGCGGCGGGCGCGAGGAGCGCCGCGAACACGCCCTGCAGGCCGCGGGCGAGCAGCAGCATCTCGCCCGTGACGGCGATGCCGCCCAGCGCGGAGGCCGCCGCGAAGCCGATCATGCCGAGGATGAAGGAGCGCTTGCGGCCCCAGTAGTCGGCGATGCGGCCGCCGAGCAGGAGCAGCGAGCCGAACGCCAGAGCGTAGACGGTGACGACCCAGGTGCGGTCGGCGTCGCTCATGCCGAGGTCGCGCTGGGCGGCGGGGAGCGCGATGTTCACGATGGTGCCGTCGAGCACGACCATCAGCTGGGCGAGGGCGACGACGGCGAGGAGGATCCACTTGCTGCGGGCGGACGGCGCGGCGGGGGTCGCGGGGCCGGCGGGCGCGGAGGCGGAGGACGGCGCGGCGGGGGACGTCGAGGGCGGTGCGTTCTCGGGGGTGCGTGCGTTCGAGATCTGGTGCTCCTGGGGGATCGTGCGGCGCCCGGGGCGGGCGAGGACGGTCCAATCTAGGGCCGCACCGCGCGAAGAGTCAAACGAACCGGTTCGTTTGACATACGCTGTTCACATGGCAGAGACGACGGGGTCCGCCCGATCCACCGACGAGAAGCAGGACGACGTCCGGCACCGCATCCTCCTGGCCGCGCGCGAGGAGTTCGCCGCCCACGGGCTGGCCGGCGCGCGGGTCGACCGCATCGCCCGCTCGGGTCGCGCGAGCAAGGAGCGGCTGTACGCGCACTTCACCGACAAGGAGTCGCTGTTCCACGCGGTGCTGAAGCTCAACGGCATCGAGTTCTTCTCCGCCGTGACGCTGGATCCCGCCGACATCCCGGGCTTCGTCGGCCAGCTCTTCGACCACGCCTACGAGCACCCGCAGCACCGCCGCATGCTCGCGTGGGCCCGGCTCGACGGCGTCGCGCTCGACGTGCCGCACAGCGAGACCTCGCCGTCGGCCAAGGTCCAGGCGATCCGCCGAGGGCAGGAGGAGGGGCACATCGACCCGTCGTGGGATCCGCAGCGCCTCCTCACGATGCTGTTCGCGCTCGCGCAGGCGTGGGTGCAGTCGCCGTACCCGGCGATGCACGGGGACTCGCCCCGGGCGCGCGCCGCGGACCGCGCGGCCGTCGTGGAGGCGGCCAGGCGGATCACGGCACCGCCCCCGCGCTGACGGCCGCGCGACGGCGCCCGGGCCCGGATCGTCACGGCATCCTGCGGATTCCCCGGATGAGGGAGCCGCTTCCCAGGCCCCGCCCGTAGCGTGAACCCATGTCCGACACCCTGACCCGCGAGTTCGAGGCGGGCTCCAGCCACGCGCATCCGCTGCGCCGGTTCCTGCGCCGCTGCCGGGCCTGGATCGAGCTGCACCCGAAGGCCCGCTGGCTCTACCGGATCCTCGTGGGGATCCTCGGCCTCACCATCGTCCTCGTCGGCGTCGTGCTCATCCCGCTGCCCGGGCCCGGCTGGCTCATCGTCTTCCTCGGGATCGCCGTGCTCGGCACCGAGTTCCCCGCCGCCCACCGCGTGAACGTGTTCCTCAAGCGCCAGCTGCACCGCTTCTGGGACGCCTGGCGTCGCTGGCGCGCCTCCCGCGCCGAGCGCCGCGCCGCCCGCACGACCCGCTGACCCGACGCGCCGCCCTCCCCGCAGCGGCGCCATCTCCCCCCTCCGGTCGATCCGGCGGCCCCGCCCCGCTCCGTAGGGTCGGGGCATGTCCTCCCCCACCGCGCACGTCCCCCGCACCGGGCCCGCCCGCCGCGCCCGCACCGTCGGCCGCGAGGCGGGGATCATGGCGCTGTCGCTCGTGGTCGGCACGCTCTCGTTCGGCGCCATGCTCACGCTCGTCGACGAGGCCGGCGCCACCGGCATGCGGATCGAGCTCCTCCTCCTGCTCGACGTGGCCACGGGGCTCGTCGCCATCGCCCTCCTGCCCCTGCGCCGCCGGGCGCCCCTCGCGGTCGCGGTGGTGCTCGGGATCCTCGCGGCGGTGTCGAGCGTCGGGCTCCTCGCCTCGGCCGTCGCCCTCGTGTCGCTCGCGACCCGTCGTCGGCCGCGCGACATCGCCGTCGCCGCCGCCGTCTGGATCGCCGCGGTCGCGACGTGGGAGCTCGCGGGCCTCTCCTACCTGCCGGTCACCCCAGAGGAGCTGCCGCTCACGGGCGCGCTGCTCATCGTGGTGCTCGGCCTCCTGATCGTCGTCGGCCTCTACGTGGGCGGCCGCCGGGAGCTGCTCGCCTCGCTCCGGGAGCGCGCGCGGCTCACGGAGGAGGAGCAGGCGCTCCGATCCGAGCAGGCGGCGGACCACGAGCGCACCCGGATCGCGCGGGAGATGCACGACGTCCTCGCGCACCGCCTCTCCCTCGTCGCCCTGCACGCGGGGGCGCTGGAGTACCGCGACGACCTGGACGCGTCCGAGGTGCGCGCCACCGCCGGGGTGGTGCGCGACAACGCCCGGACCGCGCTCACCGAGCTGCGCGGCGTGCTCGGGGTGCTGCGGGATCCGTCGGGTTCCCCCGCCGTCGCGCCCCCGCAGCCGACGCTCGCCGACCTCCCTGCCCTCCTCGACGAGGCCCGCGCCCTCGGCGTGGAGGTGCACGCGCGGATCCACCCCGACACCCGGGACGACCTGCCGACGCTGCCCGCGACGACCTCGCGGCACGCCTACCGCGTCGTCCAGGAGTGCCTCACGAACGCGCGACGGCACGCGCCGGGCGCGCCGGTGGAGGTGTCGCTCGACGGCCGGGCGGGCGGATCCCTGCGCATCGCCGTCCGGAACCCCGCGCCCGACGCTCCCGCGGCGACCGCACCGACGGGCGGCCACGG
>NZ_QWGT01000237.1 GCF_003576405.1 Clavibacter lycopersici | reverse complement strand
GGGCCCGCGGGATCTGCGCGGCCGCGAGCCCCACGAGCGGCGCGGCCCAGAACAGGCGACCGCGGATCCCGGTGGTCGGCAGCGCGAGCCGGAACCCGGGGTCGAGGTAGATCGCGCGCGCGGGCTGGAGGCGGGCGACCGCGCGCACCAGCACGGATCCGCCGAGCGAGTGCCCGACGACCGCGTCGAGGCCGCGCGGCAGTGACGCGGCGACGTCGTCGGCCATGTCCTCGATGCCGTAGGACGAGGCGCGGTCGCTCTCGCCGTGCCCGCGGAGGTCGACGGTCGTGACGGTGAAGCGGCCGGTCGCGACGAGCCGGTCGACGACGGGCGCCCAGGTCGCGCCGTCCGCGCCGAGGCCGTGCACGAGCCCGACGCGGCGCGCGCCGGATCCGGTGGTGACGCGGTGCAGCTGCATGGGTCCAGTCTCCCCCGCGGGCAGCCGCGCGCCGAGCGCATGACGGCCCCGCCTCCGTCACCGGATGCGGGGCCGTCGTGACGACCGCTCGTGGCGCTACAGCGTCGCCGCCGCCGGGTCCCAGTCCTCGGCCAGCGGCGTCGGCTTCTCGACGGTGGACGCCACCTTCACGACCTCGCGGCTCTCGGCCGCGTCGGAGATCGCGAGCAGCACGTCGAGCACGTGGGCCGCGACCTCGCCGGATGCGCGCACCGGGTCGCCGCCGCGGATGCTGCGCGCGAGGTCCAGCACGCCGGATCCGCGGCCGTACGTCGATCCCGCGGCCGTCAGCGTCTCCGGCTCCTGCTGCCCGAAGCGCCACAGCTGGCTGTCGCCCTCGAACGTGTTCGGGTCGGGGAGCACGATGGTGCCCTCGCTGCCCGAGATCTCGACGAAGCCCATGCGCGGCAGCGCGTTCTGGAAGCTGAAGGTCGACTGCGCCGACTGCCCGCCCGCGAACGAGATGAGCGCCGCGTGGTGCGTCGGCACCTCCACCGGGAACTCGGTGCCCGCGCGGGGTCCGCTGCCGATGGTGCGCGTGACGCGCGAGGTCGAGGAGACCGCGCTCACCGTCTCGGCGGCGCCGAACGCGTGCACGAGCGTGGTGACGTAGTACGGGCCCATGTCGAACAGGGGTCCGGC
Organism: Clavibacter lycopersici; assembly: GCF_003576405.1. Taxonomy (GTDB): domain Bacteria; phylum Actinomycetota; class Actinomycetes; order Actinomycetales; family Microbacteriaceae; genus Clavibacter; species Clavibacter lycopersici. The sequence goes on along the minus strand of NZ_QWGT01000237.1, from coordinate 3,059 downwards.
GCCGCGCGCGAAGAGGAACTCGGGGTTCGGGTGCCAGGCGTCGGGGCCGGGCACGTGGAAGAGCGTCGTCGCGGTGAGCGGCTCGCCGATGTCGCCGCGGGCGATGGCGCGCATGGCCGACTGGATCCCCGCGCCGAGCACGGTGTCGGGCGCGCACGCCACCTGCACGCCGGCGGAGCGTGCCGCCTCGAGCAGGTCCTGTCCGGACGCGTGATCCAGCGCCAGCGGCTTCTCGCTCCACACGTGCTTGCCGGCCGCGACGATCCGCTGCCCGACCTCGGCGTGCGTGGCGGGCAGCGTGAGGTTCACGACGATCTCGATCTCGTCCATGGCGAGGAGCTCGTCGACGGTGCCGTGGTGCGGCACCCCGTGCTCCTCGGCGCGCGAGCGGGCGCGGTCGAGGTCGATGTCGGCGACGAACAGGACCTCGAGGTCCGGCATCGCCGTCATGTTCTCCAGGTAGGTGCCCGAGATGACGCCCGCGCCGATGACGCCGACGCCGACGCGGCCGGTGCCGCCGGTCACTTGTCGTTCTCCGCGAGCCAGGCGAAGGACGCCGCGATGCCGTCGAAGACGTCGCCCGCGTAGTCGTCGAACTCGACGACGCGGAGCGCGTGGGGGGCGGCAGCGAGCACGGCGGCGACGTCGACGTCGCCCTGGCCGGCGGGCTCCTGCATCTTGAAGGCCTGCGCGAGCTCCGGCGGCACGACGAGCGCGGACTCGGCGCTCGGGAGCACGTTGGCGATGGCGTCGGAGATCTTGCCGTCCTTCACGTGCAGGAACTGCACGCGGTCGCCGAGCTGGCGGAGGAGCGCGGGCGTGTCCATGCCGCCGACGGTCGACCAGAAGGTGTCGAGCTCGAGCACGACGTCGGCGTTGAGGCGCTCCACGAAGAGCTCGTAGACCGGCCGGCCGTCGACCTTGTTCGCGAACTCCCACTGGTGGTTGTGGTACCCGAAGGCGAGCCCGCGCGCGGCGGCCTGCACCTGCAGCTCGTTGACGCGGTCGGCGATCCTGTGCGCGTCGTCGGCGGTCTGCCAGCGCTCGGAGGGGATGAACGGGTCGATGACCGTCTGGATCCCGAGCTTCGCGGCGGCGTCGAAGGTGCGGGCGGCCTGGTCGTCGTCGCCGTCGATGACGGGCGCGTGGCCGGAGGGCGCGGTGACGCCGGACGCGGCGAACGCGGCGGCGAACTCGTCGGCGCGCTCGACGAACGCGTACGGCTCGACCAGCGTGTAGCCGATCTCGGCGACGCGGGCGACGGCGCCCTGCAGGTCCGCGGAGACAGCGTCGCGGACCGTGTAGAGCTGGACGGAGGGGGCGGTCATGGTCGCTCCTTTCAGGAGGGTGACTGGTGGCCCGACGGCCACCGCACGCTCCCGCCGTCGCGTCTGGACGGCTGAGCCACGATGCCCGCAGGGTTCGACCGGCGCGAGACGCGCCGTGTCGTCAAACCTACCGTCGGTCGGGGTCCGGATCCCAGGGGCGCGGGCGGCGGATCCTGGTGGCCGCGCACCGCCGGTGCCAGGCTGGCGTCACCCGCTCGACGACGAGAGAAGGAACGCCCGATGAGGATCCGCCGCACCATCACCGTGTTCGACGCTCCCGACCTGGCCGTGGAGAGCGCCTTCTGGGCGGGCCTCCTCGGCGGCGAGGTGGATGCGGAGGACGACTGGCACAGCGTGCGCGTCGACGGCGAGTGGCGCCTCGGCTTCCAGCTCGCGCCCGACTTCGTGCCGCCGGAGTGGCCGGGCGAGGGCCCGCGCCAGCAGATGCAGCTGCACCTCGACCTGTACGTCGACGACCTCGACGAGGGCCGCGAGCGCGTGCTCGCCCTCGGCGGCCGCCTGATCCAGCCGGCCGAGGACCCGACGGCGCCCGACCGCTTCGACGTGTACGCGGATCCGGCGGGGCACCCGTTCTGCCTGTGCGTGTCGGGCGAGGACGCGCGGGCCTGACCGCGCCGCGGATCGGCGGACCCGCAGGCGCCGTGCCCTAGCGTGGACGCCTCGCGGATCGCGCCCGACGACCCGTCCGCCGCAGGAGGCACCGCATGACCGAGCACGGCCGCCCCGCCACCACGGTCCGCGTCACCCGCATCGTGCACCGCGGGCTCACCGTGCGGATCAGCACGCTCGGCAGCCCCGACGGCCGCGCGTTCGTGCTCGTGCCCGGCATCGGGGTCTCCTCCGACTACTTCGAGCGCCTCGCGCCGCGCCTCGACGCACGCGGCACCGTGCACGCGCTCGACCTGCCGGGGTTCGCGGGCGTCCGCCACCCCGGGCGGTCGCTCGAGATCCGCGAGTACGCCGACCTCGTGGGCGCCGCGATCGACCACCTGGGACTCGACGACCCGGTGCTCGTCGGCCACTCCATGGGCACGCAGGTCGTGGCCGACCTCGCAGCCCGGCGACCCGGGATCAGCACGCTCGTGCTCATCGGGCCCGTCGTGGATCCGTCCGCCCGCTCCGTGCCCACGGCCGCCGTGCGGTTCCTGCGGTCGTCGCTGCACGAGCCCCGGCGGATCCAGGTGCTCGCCGTGCGCGCGTACCTCGTCTGCGGCGTGCGCTGGTTCCTCCGCGTGCTGCCACGCATGATGTCGTTCCCGATCGAGGCGCGCCTGCCCGAGGTCCGCGCGAGCACGCTGGTGATCCGCGGCGAGCACGACGCCGTCGCCCCGCGCGCGTGGGTCGAGGAGATGGGACGCCTGCTGCCGCGGGCGCGGCTGTGGGAGATCCCCGGCGCCGCGCACTCGGTGATGCACGACCACGCCGACGAGGTCGCCCGCCTCTGCCTGGCGCACCTCGAGCGGCCGCCGGGTGAGGGCTCGTCGACCGAGGACGCGTCCGCCGAGCTGCGGCGGTTCCCCGTGGGCGAGGAGCGCGACGACGAGGAGCACGCGGACTTCGCTCCCACGGTCGGCGACTCGATCCGCGGCCTCCGCGCGCAGGTGGCCGAGGGCGTCGCGATACTCCGCGGCGACGACGCCGCGATCGGCCGCGCCAAGACCGCGCACGCGGAGGCGATGGCGGACGCGGCGGAGCGGGCGCGGCTCCGCG
>NZ_QWGT01000236.1 GCF_003576405.1 Clavibacter lycopersici | reverse complement strand
CGTCGTCCTCATGGACATCCGCATGCCCGTGATGAGCGGGATCGAGGCGACGCACCGGATCACCCGCGACGACCCCGACGCGGTGGAGGGCGAGCCCGGATCGCGACCGCGCGTCGTCATCCTCACCACCTTCCAGCAGCAGGAGGCGCTGTTCCAGTCGATGAAGCACGGCGCGAGCGCCTTCATCACGAAGGACGCGACGCCGGAGACCCTGCTCGAGACGATCCGCGCGGTGCACGCGGGCGACGCGGCGCCGACGCCGATCACCGAGCTGGTCGCGGGGCACGCGCGCGTGTCCGAGGTCCCGCGTCCCGAGCGCGCGCTCGAGGCGCTGTCGCCGCGCGAGCGCGAGGTGTTCCTCCTCGCGGCGAAGGGCCTCCGCAACGGCGAGATCGCGGCGGCCGCCTTCATCAGCGAGACGACGGTGAAGACCCACATCAGCAGCATCCTCGCGAAGCTGGACCTCCGCAGCCGCGCCCAGATCGTCGTCCACGCCTACGAGAACCGGCTGCTCACCTCGTGACGGCCGTGGCGCCGGTCAGCCCGCCGACATCCGCCGCCCCTGCACGTGCACGGCCGAGATCGCCGGCTCGCGCAGCCCCATCAGGAGCGTGAACAGGATCTGGTCGGTGGCGCGGGCCTCGTCGTCCGCGCGGATCCCGTGGGCGAGCGTGAGGGCGAGCGGCTCCCAGAGGTCCGGCGTGATCGTGAGGAAGTCGGCGTCCTTGCCGACGTCGAGGTTGCCGTAGCGGCCCTCCATGTCGAGCGCGCGCGCCCCCGCCAGGGTCCCGGTGAACAGGAGCTCGGCCGCGTCGATCTCCACGCCCGCGTCGCCCGGCTCGGAGAGGTGGACCTTGAACGCGTCGTTGAGCACGCGGGAGACGAGCCACTCGTCGCCGGCGCCCACGTCGGATCCGATCGCGACGTTCACGCCCGACGCCACCGTGCGCCGCCACGGCATGGTGCCGGAGCCGAGGAACTGCTGGGACGTCGGGCAGTGGGCGATGCTGCTGCCCGTCTCGGCGAGGCGCGCGAGCTCGGAGTCCTGGCAGTGCACGGCGTGCGCGAACACGCTGCGGCGGCCGAGGAGGCTGGATCCGCCGCGTTCCGACCCGGGAAGGAAGAGCCCGTCGTAGGTGTCGAGGTAGGTGTCGGTGCCGTAGACCTGCCGGACGGCGGCGATCTCGCCCGTGCCCGGCCGGTCGTTCTCGTTGAGGTGCGAGTGGAAGTGGACGCCCTCGCCGCGGGCCACGTCGTACAGCTCGCCGAGGCCGCGGAGCGTCGTGGGCGTGACCGACAGGCTGAAGCGCGGCACGATCGCGACCTGGAGCATGGCCGTCGTCGCGTCGCCCGTGTCGACGGCGTGCCAGCGGTCGATCTCCGCGCATGACAGCGCGATGGCGTCCTCCTCCGAGGTGAGGAGCGGGGTGGCGGGGCCCGAGCCGACCGTCTGGATACCGCGGCCGCTGACCAGCCGGAGGCCGGCGTCGCGGGAGGCCTCGAACAGGGCGTCCTGCGCATGGGGGAACGCGGATCCGAACACCAGCGCGCTCGTCGTGCCCGCCATGATCCGGCGGCGCGTGAAGTCCGCCGCGATCATGCGCGCGAAGCCCTCGTCCTCGAGGCGCGCCTCGGACGGGAACACGCACGAGTCGAGCCACTCGAGCAGCTGGCCGCCGCCGTGCGCGCTCGTCGTGTAGGTCTGCGGGAAGTGCACGTGCGCGTCGACGAAGCCGGGGATCAGGAAGTCGGACGCGTCGCCGTGCACGGGCGCGTCGGCGAACGCGGCCGGGAGCTCGCGGAACGGGCCGACCCACGCGATCCGGCCGGCGTCGTCGACCGCGAGCGCACCGTCGGGCACGGAGACGAGGTGGCGGCGCGCGTCCTGGACGAGCGGGGCGCCCGTGATGTGGAGGACGTGGCCGCGGTGCACGGCGCGGCGGGCGTCGGACGGGGTCGCGGGGGCAGGGGAGGAGGGCGTGGTGCGGTGGTCGCTCATGCGGATCCGTTCGCTCGGATGGTGCGTGACGGTGCGGGACGGCGTGACGCGGGGAGGGTCGGGCGCGGTCCACGGACGATGCTCGACCGCGGAGGACGGGCGGGCATCCGACACGCCGCGCGGGTCGGGCGCGTTCAGGAAGCCGTCCTACTCGTGCGGCCGGGGCCCGTCGTCGGCTGATCCTCCGAGGGTGTGGGCCTCCTCCGCGAGCAACGGCTGGAGGAGCGCGTCGATGCGCTCGAGCCGACGGCGTCGCACGGCGGCCATGCCCGCGACCATCCCGGCGACGACGGCGGGCAGCGTCCAGGCGAACGGCGGTCCGCCGAGCACCGCGAGCGCGATCGTGCCGGCGAGCGCCACCGCCACGACGAGCACCGCCCACGGGCCGCCGAGCTGGTCGTGCACCTCGCGGCGGCGGAGCAGGAGGTACCGCCAGGCGTCGGCGTCGTCTTCCGCGTCGGCGGGCAGGCGCCCGTCGTCGATCGCCTCGGACACGTCGATCCACCGCAGCAGGGGTGGGCCCCCGCGTCGCCGTCGCGCGAGGACGAGCGTCAGGACGCCGGCCGCGAGCAGGCCGACGGTGATCGTCGCGAGGATCCGGCCGGCGCTCACCTCGTGCCTGAGCGCGACCTGCGAGTAGACCATGATGCCCGCGTAGGCGGCGGCCGCACCCAGCGCGGGCACGACGGGGTGCCGGTCGGCGAAGCGGCGGGCGCGCCAGACGCGGCCGCGCGGGGCGGGCGCGGAGCCGGTCACGGTCGGCAGCGGATGAGGCACCCGCCGTCGGCGTCGGAGTACGCGAGGTGCGTCATGGTCCCTCCTCGGGGGATGCCGCGGCGGCAGGTCGGGTGCGCAGGCGGCGCGGCGGCCGGTCGAGCCTATCCAGCAGCCGGGGGGATGCTGTCGTCCGGGGACGGCGGCGCCCAGCCGGCGCGCCGCGCGTCGTCCGCGCGCACCTGCTCCTGCAGCGGGATGAGGAGGGCGTCGACAGCGTCGCGGCGGCGGCCGCGCGAGACGATCAGCCACATCGACCAGGGGACGAGGACGGCCAGGAGCACGACGTAGGGGAGCGGGAGGACGTCGCCGTAGCCGGGCCGCACCAGGAAGGCCAGGCCGACCACGAACACGAGGGCGAGGGGCACCATCCACGCCTCCTGGCGGATCTCCTTGCGTCGGCGGTCCAGCGCCCCCTGCCACTGCGTCGGATCCGCGCCGGCCGGCAGCTCGCCGTCCTCCGCGGCCTCCGACACCTCGACCTCGCGCGGCGACCCGGGCCAGTTGAGCCGGCGGATCCAGCGCGCACCCACGTACGCGACGCCCGCGAGGACCGCGACCACGACGCGCAAGACGATCGTCCCGGGCTCCTCCGACACGCGACCGAGGTCGAGCGCCGTCACCCACGCGAAGAAGACGGCGGCGACGACCAGCGCCCGGAGGACGGGCGCGTCGGCCCACGCTCGACGGATCCGCCGGAACAGCGGCTGCGGGCGGTCGGGTGCGGTCGACGTCATGGTGACTCCTCGTCCAGCGCGGCGGATGGGCGCGCGTCGTCGAGGGAGGATCCCCCCGGCATCCGCGTCCCACCCTACGCAGGGGCCGTGGGAGGCTTGACGCGGGCGGTACCCTGCCGGACCGGCCCGGTCGCTGCCCCACCCGCTCACCCGCCCCGCGCCCGTCGGCGCTCCCCTTCCGGAGGTGCCGTGCTCGAGATCGCCGCCGAGGTGCTCGACGCCCTCGCCGACGGCCGCCGCCTCGCCGTCGCGTGCGTGACCGACGTGCTCGGCAGCGCGCCGCGGACGGCCGGCACCGCGATGGCCGTCGACGACCGGGGCCGCGTCATCGGATCCATCTCCGGCGGCTGCGTCGAGGGCGCGGTCGTCGAGGTCGCCCAGGGCGTGCTCGCCGACGGGGTGCCCGTGCTCAGGTCGTTCGGCGTCACGGACGACGACGCGTTCCAGGTCGGCCTCACGTGCGGCGGGCGGATCGGCGTGGTCGTGGTCGAGGTCGCCCCCGCGGGAGATGCGCGGTCGCCGATCCCCGCCGCCGTCCGCGCCGCCCTCGAGTACGCCCGGGCTGGCCGCGCCGCGTCGCTCGCGCTCGTGCTGGAGGGACCGGCCGTCGGCACGTGGATCGCCGCGTCCGGGGACGACGCCGGGGACACCGCCGTGGGTGCCGACCCCGCCCGCCGGATCCGCGCCGAGCTC
>NZ_QWGT01000235.1 GCF_003576405.1 Clavibacter lycopersici | reverse complement strand
CGGCCGGCGCGGCTGCGGCGGGCTCCTCCTCGGCGGACAGCCGGGCGACCTCGGGCTCGAGGTGCGCGCGGCGCAGCGTCTCCTCGGACGCGGCGGCGGCGCGTCGCATCTCCTCGACGGGCGAGAGCGGCGTGCGGGGCGCGCTGCCTGCACCGGGACGCGGGCCGGGCGCCTGCGAGCGCGAGAGGTAGAGCGGCTTCGGCACGGGCACGGGGGTCCAGGACTCGCCCTCCTCGCGCTCCGCCACGGGCTCGGCCGGCTGCGCGGCCTGCTCGTGGAAGTCGGTGAAGCCGGTGCGCGGCATCAGGCGGGCCTCGGGCGCCTGGAGGCGACGCGCGGCGGCGATCTGCGACATGCGCTGCAGGATCGCGAGCGACGCGAACGTGGCGAGCGACGAGATCACGAGCAGGGTCCACGCGCCGGCGGCCGCGACCTGGGTGATCCCGGCGATCACGCCGACGAGGGCGAGCGCGAGGACCGCGGTGGCGGCGAGCCGGGTGCGGCGGAGGCGCGTAGCGGCGGAGGGCGACGTTGCGGACACGGGGGCCACTTTCGGTAGGGCGCGCTGGGCGGCGGCGTCTCGCGCACGCGCGGCGGCTTCGGCTTCTTCTGCGGCCCGGCGGAGGGCGCGCTGCTGCTCGACGACGCTGCGGGCACGGGTCTCCGCGCGCACCGCGTCGGGGACCTCGGCCGTCTCGGCCAGGATCCGCAGGGTCTGCTGGAGGCGCACGGCGTTGCGCTCGGTCGCCATGTACTGGCGCCGGTGCAGCCACGTGGGCAGGAGGTAGGCGAGCCAGAGCACCGCGGAGAGCGCGATGATGATGCCGCCGGATTGCATGTCCCGAGGCTAGGAGGTCCGGCGGGTGCGACGCGGGAAGCGCGCCGCGTGTCCATGGCCGGACCGGCGCATCCGCAGGTGGGAGGTCAGATCCGGCGCTGCACGGGGAGCGGCGCGGCGGCCGCCTCGACGTCCGCGTCGGGGACGCGCGACCACTCCGGATCCACGCCGCCCTCCTTCCAGCGCGCGAGCACGCTGGTGGACAGCTCCTCCACCACGAGGCCGAAGCAGAAGTGGTCGCGCCAGTCGCCGTTGATGTGGATGTAGCGGCGCCGCAGGCCCTCGTACCGGAACCCGAGCTTCTGCACGACGCGGAGGCTGGGCGCGTTCTCGGGGCGGATGCAGATCTCCATCCGGTGCAGCCCGAGCGTCGTGAAGCAGTAGTCGGTCGCGAGCGCGACGGCCGTGGGCGTGACGTTCCGCCCAGCGAACTCCTGGCCGACCCAGTACCCAATGGTCGCGCTGGAGAGCGACCCGTAGGCGATGGACGAGACGTTGAGCTGGCCGGCGAATTCGTCGTCGTAGTCGATCACGAGCGGCACGCCGAGGCCGGCGCGGGCGTTGGCCTGCAGCGACCGGATGCTCGCGCGCGTGTCGAACGCCATGGGCGCGTAGGGGCTCGTGGCCTCCCACTTGCGGAGCCACGAGCGGTTGTCGAGCAGCGACCGCTCGAGGGCCCGCGAGTCGCGGAGCCGGATGGGGCGGACGGAGATGCGCCCGTCCCGCATGGTGGGTACGGTCTGCGGCACGTCCATGAGCCTAGGCCTCAGCCGGGGCGCCGGTGCGCCCGGGCCCCGCGCCCCGAAGCGGGATCAGCGCTCGAGCGTCTTGACGAACTCGGGCAGCCACTCGCGCAGGCCCTCGCCGAGGTCCTCGTGGTCGACGCCGAGCTGCACGATGGCCTTCAGGTAGTCGAGCCGGTCGCCCGTGTCGTAGCGGCGGCCGCGGAAGACGACGCCGTAGACGCCGCCGGTCCACTCGGGCGCGGCGGCCATCTTCTCGAGCGCGTCGGTGAGCTGGATCTCGCCGCCCTTGCCGGGCTCCGTCTTGTGCAGCACGTCGAAGACCTCGGGGCGCAGGACGTAGCGGCCGATGATCGCGAGGTTGGAGGGCGCGGTGCCGGCCGCCGGCTTCTCGACCATGCCGGTGATGCGCACGACGTCGTCGTCGTCCGTCTGCTCGACCGTGGCGACGCCGTAGAGGTGCGTCTGAGAGGGATCCACCTCGAGCAGCGCGACGACCGAGCAGTTGCGCTGCTGCTGGACCTCGATCATGCGGGAGAGGAGGACGTCGCGCTTGTCGATGATGTCGTCGCCGAGGAGGACGGCGAACGGCTCGCGGCCCACGTGCATCTCGGCGCGGAGCACCGCGTGGCCGAGGCCCTTGGGGTCGCCCTGGCGGACGTAGTGCATGTCGGCGAGGTCGGTGGACTCGTTGACCTTGCGGAGCTTGGCGTCGTCGCCCTTGAGCTGGAGGGTGGCCTCGAGCTCGGCGTTGCGGTCGAAGTGGTTCTCGAGGGCGGTCTTGTTGCGGCCGGTGATCATGAGGACGTCGTGCAGTCCTGCACCCACGGCCTCCTCCACCACGTACTGGATGGCCGGGCGGTCGACGACCGGCAGCATCTCCTTCGGCATCGCCTTCGTCGCGGGAAGGAATCGTGTTCCGAGTCCCGCGGCGGGGATGACGGCCTTCGTGATGTGGGTGACCATGCGATCGAGCGTAGCGGGCGAACATACCTAGACTCGAACCATGCCGAGCGAAGTCGGGAACGAGAAGAGGGCCCTGCGCGCCCAGCTGCGGGAGCGTCGTCGGCAGATGACCTCGACCGAGCGCGAGGAGTCCGCCCACGGGCTGACCAGCCGGTTGACGGAGCTCGTGGCGAACCACGACGCGACCCGCGTGGCCTGCTACCTCTCCACGGTCGACGAGCCGACCACCCGCCCCTTCCTCCAGTGGCTGCACGCGAACGACAAGCAGGTGCTCCTGCCGGTGTCGCGCAACGACGGCCTGCTCGACTGGGTGGTGAGCGACGGCACCGAGACCGAGGGCCTGTTCGGGTTGCCCGAGCCGGTGGGCGAGCTGCTCGGGCCGATCGCGATAAACGACGTCGACCTCATCGTCGTGCCCGCCGCGGCGGTCGACCAGGGCGGCATGCGCATGGGCTGGGGCCGCGGGTACTTCGACAAGACCCTCGGATCGATGGAGGCCTGCCCCCCGGTCTACGCTGTGGTGTTCGACGCCGAGTTCGTCGACGAGCTCCCGCGGGAGAAGCACGACATGCCGGTCGACGGCATCGTGACCCCCACCCTCATCCACTCCTTCTAGGGACCCATGCCCACGTACTCCTACCGCTGCACGGTGTGCGGCAACGCCTTCGACATCGTCCAGGCGTTCACCGACGACTCCCTCACCGAGTGCCCCGTGTGCGGCGGCAAGCTCCGCAAGCTGTTCGCCGCCGTGGGCGTGAGCTTCACCGGCAGCGGCTTCTACCGCAACGACTCGCGCACCGAGGACGCGGCCAAGCGGTCGCGGTCGACCTCCGGATCGTCGGCGGCGAAGTCGAGCGACTCGTCGTCCTCGTCCTCGTCCTCCGACTCGTCTTCGTCCTCCGGATCGTCGGACTCCTCCGGCTCGTCCGGATCCGGGACGACCGGCCAGGGCTCCGGTACCGTGACCCCCAGCACCCCCTCCGGTCCCGCGTCCTCGGGCTCCGGCTCGTCCTCGCCGTCCACCTGATCGGACGGCCCGCCAGACAGGAGCACCCGTGAAGGGCTTCAAGGAGTTCATCCTCCGCGGCAACGTCATCGACCTCGCGGTCGCGGTCGTCATCGGCGCGGCGTTTACCGCGATCGTGACGGCCATCGTCACCTCGGTCTTCAACCCGTTGATCGGCGCGCTCTTCGACGCGTCCACCCTGGCCGAGGCGCTGCCCGTGACCATCCCCACCGCGTCCGGTGGCGAGGCGACGATCTTCTTCGGCGCGGTCATCGCCGCGGTGATCAACTTCCTCATCGTCGCGGCCGTCGTGTACTTCGCGCTCGTGCTGCCCGTGAACCACCTCAAGAAGGTCGCGTTCGCGAAGCAGAAGGCCGAGGAGGAGGCTACGCCGAAGGACGTGCCGCCGACCGAGACCGAGCTGCTCATCGAGATCCGCGACCTGCTCGCGGGACGACCGTCGCCCGAGGGGACGCACACGATCGCGTCATCCACCGGACAGCACGTGGCCGAGCCCGGGAAGCCCGCCTAGCGCTGGATCCGCACGGCCCGACCGCCTCCGGCGTCGACCCGTCAGCCCCAGTGGGGCGGGCGGTCGAGCCGGAGGCGGTCGTCGTTCGCGTCGGATCCGGTGGGCGCGTCGCCCCAGCCCTGCGGGGCGTCCTCGGCGGCGGGCACCGCGGGCGCGCGCG
>NZ_QWGT01000234.1 GCF_003576405.1 Clavibacter lycopersici | reverse complement strand
GGATCCACCGCCGTCGTCACGCTCGAGCCCTGCGCCCACACGGGCCGCACGGGACCCTGCGCGGTCGCGCTCGTCGAGGCCGGGGTCGCGCGCGTCGCCTACGCCGTCGCCGACCCGGGCGCCCTGTCCTCCGGAGGCGCGGACCGGCTCCGCGCCGCGGGCGTCGAGGTCGTGCCCGGCGTGCTCGCCGACGAGGCAGCCGCGTTCCTGCGGGTGTGGCTCGGATCCGCATCGCTCGGCCGACCGTTCGTCACGGCGAAGTGGGCCTCCAGCCTCGACGGGCGCATCGCCGCCGCCGACGGCACGAGCCGCTGGATCACCGGGCCCGCCGCCCGGGAGGACGTGCACCGGCGCCGCTCCGAGGCCGACGCGATCCTCGTGGGCACCGGGACCGTGCTCGCCGACGACCCCGCGCTCACCGCCCGGCGGCCCGACGGGATCCCGTACCCGCACCAGCCCGCGCCCGTCGTGCTCGGCGACCGCGCGATCCCCGACGACGCGGCCGTGCACCGCCACCCGCGCCGGCTGATCCGCATCGCCGGCCACGACCCCGCCTCCGCGCTCGAGGAGCTCGGCCGCCGCGGGATCCGGCACGTGTTCGTGGAGGGCGGCCCCACGATCGTCTCCGCGCTCATCGCGGCCGGGCTCGTGGACGAGGTGGTCGCCTACCTCGCGCCCGTCCTCCTCGGCGGCCCCCGCACCGCGACCGGCGACCTCGGCGTGCCGAGCATGCCGGCCGCCCACCGACTCACCCTCATCAGCACGACACGGCTCGGGGACGACCTCCTCGTGACCGCGCGACCCACCACGGAAGGCCAGTGATGTTCACAGGGATCATCGAGGAGCGCGGACGCGTCCTCGCGCTCGACGCCGAGGGCGACTCCGCCCGGATCACGGTGGAGGCGCCGCTCGCGGTGTCCGACGCCCGGCACGGCGACTCCATCAGCGTCGACGGCGTGTGCCTCACGGTCGTCGCGCAGACGGCGGAGGGCTTCACCGCCGACGTCATGCGGCAGACGCTCGTGATGAGCTCGCTCGGCCGGCTCGGCGTGGGCGACCGCGTCAACCTCGAGCGCGCCGCGCGCGTGGGCGACCGGCTCGGCGGTCACATCGTCCAGGGCCACGTCGACGGCACGGGGCGCCTGCTGGCGACCACGCCGGGCGAGGCGTGGCGGATCCTCCGCTTCTCGCTGCCCGCCGACCTCGCGCCCCTCGTGGTGGACCGCGGATCCATCACGGTGCAGGGCGTGAGCCTCACCGTGAGCGCGGTCAGCCCGACCGACACACCGGATGAGGACGCGTGGTTCGAGGTGTCGCTCATCCCCGAGACGCTCAGCGCCACGACTCTCGGCGCGCTGGGGATCGGCGACGAGGTGAACCTCGAGACCGACGTGCTCGCGCGGCACGTGCAGCGGATGCTCGCGCTCGACGCGCGCGACGACCGGACGGAGGCGCGCGCGTGAGCCTCGCCGACATCCCCGCCGCCCTGCAGGAGCTGCGCGCCGGACGCCCCGTGATCGTCGTCGACGACGAGGGGCGCGAGAACGAGGGCGACGTGCTGCTCGCCGCCGAGTCCGCCTCGCCCGAGTGGATCGCCTGGCTCGTGAAGCACTCGTCCGGCTTCATCTGCGCGCCCATGACCAACGAGATCGCCGACCGGCTGGAGCTGCCGCTCATGGTGGCCGACAACCGGGATCCGCGCGGCACCGCGTACACGGTCTCGGTGGACGCGGCCGACCGGCTCTCCACCGGGATCAGCGCCTCCGACCGGGCGCACACCCTGCGCGTGCTCGCCGACCTCGGCAGCGTGCCGACGAGCCTGCACCGGCCCGGCCACATCCTGCCGCTGCGCGCCGTGGACGGCGGCGTGCGCGAGCGCGACGGCCACACCGAGGCCGCGGTCGACATGCTCACGCTCGCGGGCCTCACGCCCGTCGGCGCGATCAGCGAGATCGTGCAGGACGACGGAGAGATGATGCGCCTCCCCGGCCTCCTCGCGCTCGGCGAGCAGGAGGGCGTGCTGGTCGTGACCATCGAGGCGCTCAAGGCGCACCTCGAGGAGTTCCACTGCGACCGGCCGCTCGAGCCCGCCGTCGAGATCCCCGAGGCGTCGCGGGTGATCTTCGAGGTCGAGACGACCGTGCCGACCACGCACGGCACGGTGAGGCTGCGCGCCTACCGCGACCGCACGACGGGCGCCGACCACGTGGCGATCGTCGCCGGCGAGCCGCGCGCGCACGGGACCCTGGTGCGCGTGCACTCGGAGTGCCTGACGGGCGAGGCGCTCGGATCCCTCAAGTGCGAGTGCGGGCCGCAGCTCGACGCGGCGCTCGACGAGATCCAGCGGGACGGCGGCGTCGTCGTGTACCTGCGCGGGCACGAGGGGCGCGGGATCGGCCTCGTCAACAAGCTGCGCGCGTACCGGCTGCAGGAGGACGGCTTCGACACGCTCGACGCCAACGTCGCCCTGGGCCTCCCGGCGGACGCGCGCGACTACGGCGCGGCGTCGGCGATCCTGCAGGAGATGGGGATCGAGGACGTGCGCCTGCTCACGAACAACCCCGAGAAGGTGCGGCAGCTCGAGGCGCACGGCGTGGAGGTGACCGAGCGCGTGCCGCTCGTGGTCGGCGTCAACGCCGTGAACGCGGGCTACCTCGAGACGAAGCGCGACCGCATGGGGCACCGGATGGTGCTCGACACCGACATGCACATCGGATCCGACGCCTACCCGGACGCCCAGGCGCCCGACGGACTGCGGACCACCACGGCCGGCCCGGCCACCACGACCACCACCACCCCCGAGGAGGAGACCGCATGAGCGGACACGGAGCACCCGAGATCGACCCCACCGCGCTCGACGGGACGGGCCTCCGGGTCACCGTCGTCGCCGGACGCTGGCACGACGAGATCAGCGCGGGCCTGCTCGCGGGCGCCCAGCGCGTGCTCGACGCGGCCGGCGTCACCACCACCGTGATCCGCGTCCCCGGCAGCTTCGAGCTGCCCGTGGTCGCACGCGCGGCGCTCGACGCGGGGGCCGACGCGGTCGTCGCGCTCGGCGTGATCATCCGCGGCGGCACCCCGCACTTCGAGTACGTCTCCGACGCGGCGACGTCCGGCCTCACGCAGGCGTCGCTCCTCACGGGGAAGCCGATCGGCTTCGGGCTGCTCACGCTCGACGACGAGCAGCAGGGCCTCGACCGGGCGGGGCTCCCGGGCTCGAAGGAGGACAAGGGAGCCGAGGCGGCGGAGGCCGCCGTGACGACGGCGCTGCTGCTGAAGGGGATCCGCGGCTGATCCGCCGCCGCCGTCCTCCGCTTTGATATCGAGAACGGGTATCAGTAGGGTCGTGCGGAGCGCTCGCGGAACGTCCGTCGGCGCGGGGACGGAGGCCAGGTGGACCCGGCGCTCGACGTCCGCTCCCTCTCGATCTCGATCGACCGGATGCCGCTCGTGCACGACGTGGACCTCCGGGTCGGCGCGGGCGAGCGCGTCGCGCTGGTCGGCGCATCCGGGTCGGGCAAGTCGCTCACGGCGCAGGCCGTGCTCGGGACGCTGCCGGCCGGATCCCGGGTGCACGGTGTCGTCGAGCTCGGCGGACACGCGGTCGGCGCGGGCTCGCCGCGCCAGCGCCTCGGCCGCGTCGCCGCCGTGCAGCAGGACTCGCTCGCCGCGCTGAACCCGCTCGTCACGGTGGGCGCCCACCTCGTCGCGACGCTGCGGGCGGCCCGGGCTCGCGGATCCGCCGCCGACGGCGGGCTCCTCACCCGACAGGACGCGCGGCGCGAGGTGGTCGCGCTCCTCGCCGAGGTGGGCATCGAGGATCCCGACGGCGTGCTGCCCGCCTTCGCCGCCGAGCTGTCGGGCGGCCAGCGCCAGCGCGTGTGCCTCGCGCTCGCCCTCCTCTGCCGCCCCGACCTGCTCCTCGCGGACGAGCCGACGACCGCGCTCGACGTCGTGACGCAGGCGCGCGTGGTCGACGTGATCCGCCGCCGCCTCGACGCCACAGGGCAGGCGCTCCTCTTCATCACGCACGACCTCGCGGTGGCCGCGGCGCTGTGCGACCGGGTCGTGGTGCTCGAGGCCGGCCGCGTGGTCGAGGCCGGGTCCATGCGCGACCTCGTGCGCCGACCGCGGCACGCGTACAGCCGGGCCCTCGTGGCGGCGGCGTCCCGGCGCCTGCCCGGTGGATCCGCGGACCGGCTCCCGTCCGCGGGCCCTGCCGCGGCGTCGGCCCCGCTCGGCGCGGCGGCGGCG
>NZ_QWGT01000233.1 GCF_003576405.1 Clavibacter lycopersici | reverse complement strand
GGCGGCCTGGCCGCGCTGTCGGCCGTCGCCGCCGTCGCGGGCTGCACCACGACCCCGCGCCCGGCCCCGCCCACCGCGGGCGCCACGGCCACCCCCTCCGCGGATGCCGAGGATCCGCCCGCGCCCGCCGTGACCGCGTCCGGCGGCCCGCCCATCGAGCCCATGACCTACGCGCCCGACGACGCGCTCGCCGGCTTCTACGCGCTGCGCGACCGGGTGCGCGAGCGCCGCCTCGCGATCGGCGTGCTCGGCGACAGCATCACCGAGGGCCAGGGCGCCACCACGCTGCAGCACGCCTACCCCGCCCAGCTCCGCGACCGCCTGCGCGGCGCCTTCCCGTCGGGCGCGCGCGGCGGGCTCGACTACATCGCGTCGCGGCACCAGATCACCGTGCCCGCCGACCAGGGCTTCGCCTTCTCCGGGACGCCCGCAGCGGGCGGGCGGCACGGCTGGGGGCGGCGCGTCGTGATGCTCACCGAGGCGTCGGGCCCCGGCACGTACACCGCGCGCATGACCTCGGCCCGCGTCTGCTGGTGGGCGCCCGGCCTCGACGCGGCGATCACGGTCCAGGTCGACGGCGGCGAGCCCGAGACGGTGCGCGCCGAGGCGGGCGGATCCCTCACGTGGACGAGCCCGCAGCTGGAGTCCGCCGAGCACGAGATCACGGTCGCGTGGGCCGGCGGGAAGCCCGAGCTCGAGGGCGCGTGGCTCTTCGACGGCGACGAGGAGCGCGGGATCCACGTCATCGAGGGCGGCAACTCCGGGTCGCAGCTCTGGCAGCTGTCGGAGAAGGCGCGGCCGGACGGCGTGAGCACGTGGATCCGCTCGGCCCCGCGCTTCGAGCTCGACCTGTGGATGCCCGAGCACCTCATCAACGACGTGGTCGTCCGCACGCCCGAGGAGGTGCGTTCCGACGCGGCCGTGCTCATCGAGCTGATCCGCACCACGAGCGAGGCGCCCATCCTCTTCACGCCGCCGTACGAGCGCACCACGCTGCCGATCCGCGGGACCACGTGGGCCGACTACATCGGCGCGCTGCGGGACGCGGCGTCGGCGGATCCGCTCGCCGACGTCTTCGAGATCGGCGCGCACATCCCCCGCATGGTCGGCGAGGGCGCATCCGACCCGTACGGCTGGATGGGCCCCGACAACCACCCGAACGACCGGGGCTACGCGCGCTTCGCCGAGGTGCTCGCCGCGAAGCTCCAGGCCACCCCGGCCTGACGCGGCGGCGGCGGGCGGCGCGTCCCGCAGGGGCCGGAGCCGCCGCCCTCAGCTCGCGACCGCGACCAGGCCCGGCTCCGCGCTCGACGCCAGCAGCTCGTGCCGCGGGACGACCCGCACGGTGTACCCGAACGGCCCGGCGACCGCGAGCCGCACGGTGCCGGCGTACTCCTGCTGCCCCCCGGATCCGCCCACGGGCTCGAGGGCCTGCCGGACCGCATCCGTCAGCACGTCGCCCTCGCCGATGCGGCCGTGCACGACCTCGACCGCCACGTCGCCCGCGCCGAGGCCGCCGAGCGCCACCCATGCGCGCACCCGCAGCTCGTCGCCGACCTGCGCCCGGTGCTCGACGCCCTCGGACTCGACGTGCGCGACCTGCACCGACGGCCAGGCGGCGGCGACGCGGTCGCGCCACGCGGCGAGCTCGCGGGCCAGACGATGGTCGTCCGCCGCGACGACGGCCTGCGCCCGTCCGGCGGGCACGTACAGGCGCTCGACGTACTGCCGCACCATGCGGTCGGCGCTGAGCTCGGGCGACAGGGTCAGCAGGGTGTGGCGGATGTCCTGCACCCAGCCCGTGGGCACGCCGTCCGCGTCGCGCTCGTAGAAGCGCGGGGCGATGCGGTTCTCGATGAGGTCGTAGAGCGCGGTCGCCTCCATCGCGTCGCGCTCGGCGCCGTCGTGCGCGCGGTCGGCCGACGGGATAGCCCAGCCGTTGCGGCCGTCGGAGTACTCGTCCCACCAGCCGTCGAGGATCGACAGGTTGAGCGCGCCGTTGAGCGCCGCCTTCATGCCCGACGTGCCGCACGCCTCGAGCGGCCGCAGCGGGTTGTTGAGCCAGACGTCGGTGCCCGGGTACAGCAGCTGAGCCATGCCGATGTCGTAGTCGGGCAGGAACACCAGGCGCCCCCGGATCCCGGGCTCGGCCGCGAACCGCACGAGCTCCTGGATGAGGCGCTTGCCTTCGTCGTCCGCCGGGTGCGACTTGCCGGCCACCACGATCTGCACGGGCCGGTCCGGGTCGGTGAGGATGCGGCGGAGGCGCTCCCGGTCGTGGAGCATCAGCGTCAGGCGCTTGTACGTGGGCACGCGCCGCGCGAAGCCGATGGTGAGGACCTCGGGGTCGAGCACGTCCTCGAGCCACGCGGGCTCGACGGCGCCCGGGTTCTGCTCGCGCCAGGCGCGCACGACGCGGCGGCGGGCGTCCTCGACGAGCTGGCGGCGCATCAGGCCGCGCACGTCCCAGAGGTCGCCGTCGCTCACGGCCGTCGAGGACCAGTCGGCCGCCGTGGTGTCCCACGTGCCGAGGCGCTCGCGCGCGAGCGACATGAGCATCGGATCCGTCCACGTCGGCGCGTGCACGCCGTTCGTCACGCTCGTGATCGGCACCTCGTCGGCGTCGAAACCCGGCCAGAGCCCGGCGAACATGCCGCGGCTGACCTCGCCGTGCAGCAGGGAGACGCCGTTGGCGCGCTGCGCGAGGCGGAGGCCCATGAGCGCCATGTTGAACACGTCAGGGGATCCCCCGTCGTGGACCTCGGCGCCGAGGCCCAGCACGCGCTCCGGCGGCACGCCCGGCAGCAGGCGATCCGTGATGTGCTGCCGCACGAGTCCGACGTCGAACCGGTCGATGCCCGCGGGCACGGGCGTGTGCGTCGTGAACACGGTGCCGGCGCGCACCACCTGCAGCGCATCGTCGAAGCCGAGGCCGTCGGCCATCAGGGTCGAGATCCGCTCGACGCCGAGGAAGCCGGCGTGGCCCTCGTTGGTGTGGAAGACCCGGGGCACGGGCGCGCCCGTGACGCGCGCGTGCGCCGCGATCGCCCGCACCCCGCCGATCCCGAGCAGCAGCTCCTGGTGCAGCCGGTGCTCGCCGCCGCCCCCGTAGAGCCGGTCGGTGACGCGGCGGAGGTCGTCGTCGTTCTCGGGCACGTCGGTGTCGAGGAGGAGGAGCGGGATGCGGCCGACGCGCGCCTGCCAGATGCGCGCGTGCAGCGTCCTGCCGGCCGGCAGCTCGAGGACGACCGCCACGGGCGCGCCCTCGGCGTCGCGCAGCACCTGGAGGGGCAGGCCGTCCGGGTCGAAGACGGGGTAGGTCTCCTGCTGCCAGCCGTCCGAGGAGATCCCCTGCCGGAAGTAGCCGGAGCGGTAGAAGAGGCCGACGCCCACGAGCGGGACGCCGAGGTCGGACGCGCTCTTCAGGTGGTCGCCCGCGAGGATGCCGAGGCCGCCGGAGTACTGCGGGAGCGCGGCGGCGATGCCGTACTCGGGCGAGAAGTAGCCGATCGCCTCGGGCACGTCGCCCGCGAGGGACTGGTACCAGCGGGGCTCGCTCACGTACGCGCGGAGGTCCGCGCGCTGCTCCTCCGCCCACGCGACGAAGCCCTCGTCTGCGGCGAGCTCGCGGAGCCGCTCCTGGTCGACCGCGCCGAGCAGCGCCACCGGATCGTGGCCCGTGCCCTCCCAGAGCTCGGGGCTCACGTGCGCGAACACGCGGCGGGTGGGCTCGTACCAGGACCATCGGAGGTTCCCGGCGAGCTCGTCCAGCGCGGACAGCTCCTCCGGGAGGACGGCACGGACGGTGAACCTGCGGATGGCCTTCACGGGACTCCCTCGGACCGGCGGCCGCGGGCGGACCCGCGCGATGGCTCCCGAGCCTAGGGGCGCGGGGTGGACGGCACCAGGGTCCCGACCGAGCGTGGAGCCGCCGTGGACGCGGACCGGACGGCCGGTGACGCGCGGACGTCGGGCATCCGCACGGCGTCCGCCCCCGCCGCGGCGAGCGACAGCCGGACGGCTCACGGGCTACGGTCGAACAGTGACCACACCCCAGGACGGACCCGATCCCCTCCCCCGCCCGGTGCGCGGCCGTGCAGCCCGCAAGCTCGCCAAGGCCCAGAAGCTCCAGGACGCCCAGAACCCGCCGACGCCCGAGCCGCCGATGATCCCCGAGGCACCCGCGCAGGCGGCTCCCGTCGCCGCGCCCGCCGCCTCGGAGCCGCAGCCGCCCGTGATCCCGGCGCCGCCCGCGGCCCCGCCGGTGG
>NZ_QWGT01000232.1 GCF_003576405.1 Clavibacter lycopersici | reverse complement strand
CGCGCAGCCCGGGGAGGCGACGGCGTCGGAGGGCGAGCCCCGGGCCGCCGGCGCGCGCACGCGCTGGCCGTGGTGGGCGCAGGTCCTCGCGGTCTACGCCGCATCCCGCGTCCTCACCTCCGTGCTGATGCTCCTCGCCGCGCGCACCCAGATCGCGTCGCCGTGGGGTCCCGCCTCCCCGTCGCTCCTCGCGTTCTCGACGTTCTGGGACACCGGCTGGTACCGCACGATCCTCCTGCGCGGCTACCCGGAGGTCCTCCCGGTCGACGCCGCCGGGCACGTGCAGCCGAACGCGTGGGCCTTCATGCCCGTCTACCCGGCCGTCGTCCGGGTCGTCGAGGCGATCACGGGAGCGTCGTTCGAGCAGGCGGCCGTCGGCGTGTCCGTCGTCGCGGGAGCGGGCGCGGTGCTCGTCCTGCACCGGCTGCTGTCCCGCTTCCTGCCGACGTCCGCGGTGATGACCGCCGTCGTCCTCGTCTGCGTCGCCCCGCTGTCGCCCCTGTTCCAGATCGGGTACGCCGAGAGCCTGTCGACGCTGGTCCTCCTCACGGCGCTCCTGCTGCTCGTCGACCGACGCTACGGCGTGCTCGTCCCCGTCGTCGTGGTGCTCGCGTTCACGCGCCCGCTCGGCGCGGCCTTCGCGTTCGCGCTCGTGCTGCACGGCATCCACCGGCTGCGGACCGCCGACGCGGACCCCTTCCCCGGGTCGGAGCGCCTGCGCGTGGCGGTCGCCGCGGTCGCCGCCGGCGCGGCCGCGCTCGCCTGGCCGGCCATCGCGTGGATCCGCACCGGCTCGCCCACGGCCTACACCGACACCGAGCTCGCCTGGCGGTCGGGCTACACGGGCTTCCGCCACCTCATCCCCTTCGAGCCGTGGTTCGACGGCGCCGCGTTCTGGATCGGCGGGCCCGCCGGCGTCGTCGCGGTGGCCCTCGCGGTCCTCGCCTTCGCCGGGATGCTGCTGCTCCCCGCGGTCCGCGCCCTCGGGGCCGACCTGCGCATCTGGATCCTCGCGTACGGGCTGTACCTCCTCGCCGTCTTCTTCCCGCAGTCGAGCCTCTTCCGCCTGCTGCTGCCGATGATCCCGCTGGCGGGCGCCCTGGCCCTGCCGCGGTCGCGCGCCTACCGCGTCGCGCTGGTCCTCGCGACCGTCGCCGGGCAGTGGATCTGGATCGACGTGATCTGGCGCATGACGACCGCCGACTGGACGCCCCCGTGATCCTCCCCGCGCCCCCGTCCGCCGTCCGCGGCCGCCCCATCCCGGCCGTCCCCGGGCCGCTCGCGGCCTAGCACGGAGCCGCGCGTTCATCGAGGGGCGTGTCCATGCGGGATAATGGACGCACATCCACGAAAGGGGAGCCGAATGGCAGCCATGAAGCCCAGGACCGGCGACGGACCGATGGAGGCCGTGAAGGAGGGCAGGCTCATCATCGTGCGCGTGCCCTTGGAGGGAGGCGGACGACTCGTCGTCTCCGTCAACGACGCCGAAGCGAAGGAGCTTCACGACGCCCTCGCCGCGGTGACCAGCGCGAGCTAGTCGAGACCGCACCACGCGACACCGCCCGCCCCGTCGTCGACGGGGCGGGCGGTGCTGTCTGCGCGGGTGCCCGCCAGCGGATCGCGCGACGGGCGCACGGCCACGGGCGAGCCCCGGCGGTCAGCGCCCGGTCCTGGCGATCTGCAGCAGGCCGTCGCCCGCGGGCGAGAGCGACGCGACCACGGCACCCGAGCCCGCCGTCTCCTGCACGAGCGTGCGGAACGCCGCCGTCTGGGCGTCGCGCGCGGCGGGGTTCTGCACGCGGCCGCGCCAGAGCGCGTGGGGCACGAGCACGAGCCCGCCGGTGCGCGCGAGGCGCAGGCCGTGCTCGACGTACTCGATGACCTGGGCGGGATCCGCGTCCACGAGCACCAGGTCGTAGCTGGCGTCGCTCATGCGCGGCAGCACGTCGAGCGCGCGGCCCGTGATGAGGCGCACGCGGTTGGCGGGCACCTCGGCGTCCGCGAGGATCTCGCGCGCGGCCTGCTGGTGGTCGAACTCGACGTCGATGCTGGTGAGCACCGCGCGCGGCGCGCCGCGGAAGATGCAGAGCCCGGAGACGCCTGCGCCCGTGCCGATCTCGATGACGCTGGTGGCGCGCGTGGCCGCGGCCAGGAGCGAGAGCTGCGCGCCGACGGCGGGGGAGACGGCCTCGATGCCGAGCTCGCGGGAGTGCTGGCGGGCCAGGGCGATGTGCTCGTCCTCCACGACGACGTCCTCGGTGTACTTCCACCCGGTCTCCTGGTCGGACACGCGGCACCTCCCTCTTCCGGGTCCCCAGGGTATCGGCCCGGTGACGCCCGCCCGACCGGCCGGTGTCCGGCGCGGATCCGATGCGCCCCGTCCGCTGACCTGTCGCTCGCTGCCGGGCGGATATCGGGCGGCGACCGACTAGCCTGTGATCATGTTCGGCCTGACGTTCGAGAAGCTGATGCTCATCGGCATCATCGCCGTGTTCCTGCTCGGCCCCGAACGGCTGCCGATCTACACCCAGAAGCTCGCGGACCTGGTGAAGGCCGCGCGTCGCATGGCCACCGGCGCCCGGGAGCGCATGCGCGACGAGCTCGGCCCGGAGTTCGACGAGGTCGACTGGAAGAAGCTCGACCCCCGCCAGTACGACCCGCGCCGGATCATCAAGGAGGCGCTGTTCGAGGACGAGCCCGTCGTCACGAAGCCGCGCGTCCCCGTCGAGACCACCATCGCCCGCCGGCAGCGGCTGGAACGCGAGGCGGCGGCGGCATCCGCGCAGCCCGCGCCCTTCGACGCCGAGGCCACCTGACGCGGCTCGCCCGACCCCTCAGCCGTTCCCGCTGAACCGCGCGTCCACCGCCTTCGCCTCCCCGCGGAGCGCGTCCACGACGGCGCGCACCGACGGCCGCTCCGCGCGATCCGGGCGGAGGAGCACGTGAAGGTGCCGCTTCGACGCGACGCCCGACAGCCGCTTGACCACGACGCCGTCGTGCTCGCCCGCCGTGTAGCGGGGCAGCAGCGCGATCCCGTGACCCGACGCCACGAGCGACTCCGTGATGCGCGTGTCGCTGAACCGCTGCACGACGCGGGCGGGCGCGCCCACGGCCTGCTCGATGTCGAGGAGGATCCGGTCGAACGGCAGGCCCTGCGGCACGCCGATCCACGGCTCGCCGCTGAGGTCGCCGGGGCTCACCGACGCCCGGCCGGCGAGGCGGTGGTCGGACGGCATCGCGACGTCGAGCGGCTCCACCATGAGCGGCACGATCACGAGGCCGAGACCGCGCCAGGTCCCGGCGCCCGCGAGCGAGTGCGCGATGACGACGTCGAAGTCGGCCGTGAGGTCGGCGAACGCCCGGGACGCCGGATCCCGGTCGCTGGCGCGCAGCGTGAGGTCGGGGATCCCGGCGACGCGGTCGAGGAGGCCGGGCAGCAGCATCTGCGCCGCGGTGGGGAACGTGGCGAGCGTGACCTCGCCCGACGGCTGGTGCCGGAAGTCCTCCCAGAGGGCCTCGGCGCGGGCCACGGCGACCGCGATGTCCGTGGCCGTGCGGGCCAGCGCGCGGCCCGCGTCGGTCAGCACGATCCCGCGTCCGGAGCGCTCCGTGAGGGACACGCCGGCCTCCCGCTCGAGCACCTTCAGCTGCTGCGAGACGGCGGAAGGGGTGCGGCCGGCGGCGCGGGCGACGGCGCCCACGCTGCCGCGGTCGGCCAGCTCGCGGAGGAGCTCGAGGCGGCGGATGTCCATGTAGCCAGGCTACACAGCCAGGCAAGGACTATGAGCTTGTCCTGAACGGTGCGCGGTGGTCTCATGGGTCATGCGGCGGAATGCGCCGCCATCCGCCTTCCCGCAGGAGCACCACCATGACCGTCTTCCTCATCGCCGTCGCCGCCCTCTCCGTCTCCGCCATCGCCGGCACCGTCGTCGTCACCGCGCGCGACGGCTACCGCGCCGTGCCGACGCGCACGCACCGCAGCCACGTCTAGGCAGCACGCGCACCGCGCATCAGGAGGACGGCAGCCCGCGGGCTGCCGTCCTCCTCGTCGTCTCCGGGGTCGCCGCGCACGTCCTCGGGCCCGCGCCTAGGAGACGGACAGCCCCAGCCGCCGGCCGGCGAGGCCGCGTCCGCGGGAGGCGAGGTGGTCGGCCACGCGCAGGATCTGCACCGCGGCGGGATCCTCGGGCGAGGCCAGCACGAGCGGCGCGCCCGCGTCGCCGCCCTGGCGTATCCGGGAGGCCGGGTGGAGTTCCCCATCCTCCCCGCGGTCGA
>NZ_QWGT01000231.1 GCF_003576405.1 Clavibacter lycopersici | reverse complement strand
ACCTCGCCCGCGGCGACGCGCTGGCCGGGGGCGGCGGCGGGCACCTCGCCGTCGATGGCCACGGCGTCGAACGGCGGGGCGGGCGGGCCGTCGGGTCCGAAGGAGCAGCCGGCGAGGAGCAGGGAGGCTGCGAGCGCGGATCCGGTCACGGCGAGCGCGGCGCGACCGCGGGATCGAGGGCGGGGACGGGCGGCGCGGGCTGTGGTGCGGATGGTCATGGTCTCCCCGGGTCTCCCCCCGAGCGTGACAGCCTGGCCCGGACCACGGCAACTCGGGGGCGCGCGGGCGGGGGCGCGGGCTGCCGGATGCGAGGATCGCTGTCACACGCCCACGCATGACCGCGCTCCCCGAGGATCCGCGGCCGTCGACCGGGGCGCCCGCAGAGGAGGCCCATGGACCAGCCCACCGTCCGCTCCGTCGTGCCCGCCCGGACGCGTGCGGACCTCGCCGCGCTCGGGCCGTCCGTGGCGGCGCTCGCGGGCGGATCCGGCATCTTCGCGGAGCCGCACCCGCACCTCACCGGCCTGGTCGACCTGCAGGCGCTCGGCTGGCCGTCGCTCGTGGTCACGGACGACGGCATGGAGATCTCCGCGACGTGCACCATCGCCGAGGTGGCGGGCATCGCGCCGCGGGACGGCTGGCGGGCGCACCCGCTCTTCCTCCAGGCGTGCACGGCGCTGTTCGGGTCGACGAAGATCTGGCGGGTCGCGACCGTGGGCGGGAACATCTGCTCGGCGCTGCCCGCGGGGCCGATGACCGCGCTCGCGTCCGCCCTCGACGCGGAGGCGCTGATCTGGCGGGCGGCCACCGCCGACTCCGCGGCCCACGACGAGCGGATGCCCGTGGCGGAGCTCGTGACCGGCGACCGGACCACCGCGCTCCGCCCGGGCGACGTGCTGCGGTCGATCCACGTGCCGGCGTCAGCGCTGCGCGCGCGGACGGCGTTCCGGAAGATCGCGCTGTCGCCCATCGGGCGGTCCGGATCCGTCGTGATCGGCCGCCTCGACGAGGGCGGCGCGTTCGCCCTCACCGTGACCGGGGCCACGCTCAGGCCCGAGCTGCTGCGCTACCCGACCCTGCCCGCCGCGGAGGCGCTCGCGGACGACGTGCGGGCGATCGGATCCTGGTTCACCGACGCGCACGGGGCCGCCGACTGGCGCCGGGCCGTGAGCGCGCTGCTCGCCGAGGAGATCCGCGCCGAGCTATCGGGCGACGCCGCGGGCGCGGGCGACGGACCCGCATCCGGCGAGCGCGGCACCCCGCCGGGCGCCGCCACCACGACGACGGCAGGAGCGCGCGCGTGAGCATGACCGTGGACGGCCGCGAGATCCCGGGAGAGCCGGCCCCCGGGCAGAGCCTGCGCACGTGGCTGCGCGAGCACGGGGTGTTCAGCGTGAAGAAGGGCTGCGACTCGGGCGACTGCGGCGCGTGCGCGGTGCTCCTCGACGGGGAGGCCGTGCACTCGTGCATCATGCCGGCCTTCCGGGCCCAGGGCAGCGAGGTCACGACCGCCGCGGGTCTCGGGACGCCGGGCGACCTGCATCCCGTGCAGGAGCGGTTCGTCGAGGCGGCCGGGTTCCAGTGCGGGTTCTGCACGCCGGGCATGGTCGTCACCGCGGCGTCGCTCGCCGAGGACGACCTCGACGACCTGCCGCGGCTGATGAAGAGCAGCCTCTGCCGGTGCACGGGGTACCGGGCCATCGACGAGGCGATCCGCGGCGAGCACGGGGGCGCGGATCACGCGCACACGGCGGGCTGCGGCGGCGTGCGTCCCGAGGGGCTCGGGCCGGTGCGGGTGACGGGATCCTCGGCGCCCGCCGCCGACCTGTCGGAGGACGACGCGCGCCGCGACGCGCGAGAGGCCCGCGCGGTCCGCGACGCCGAGCGCGCCCAGACCGGCCGCGTCGGCACGTCGCTGCACGCCCCCGCGAGCGAGCGCGTGGTCAGCGGCCTGGAGCTGTACACGCTCGACGTCCATGTCCCGGGCCTCCTGCACGCGAGCCTGGTGCGCAGCCCCCACCCGCACGCGCGGATCCGCTCCATCGACACGTCGGAGGCGCTCGCGCTGCCGGGCGTGCACGCCGTGCTCACGCACCACGACTCCCCCGCGACGCTGTACTCGTCCGCCCGTCACGAGGACCGCTTCGACGACCCCGACGACAGCCGCGTCTTCGACGACGTGGTGCGGTTCCGCGGGCAGCGCGTCGCGGCCGTGATCGCCGACGACGTGGGGATCGCGGAGGCCGCCGTGCGCCTGGTGCGGGTCGACTACGAGGTGCTGCCCGCCGTCTTCGACCCCGAGGAGGCGCGTCGACCGGGCGCGCCGCTCGTGCACGGCGACAAGGATCCGGCCGTCTCCCGCCTCGCCGACCCGCAGCGCAACGTCGTGGCCGAGATGCACGGCGAGCACGGCGACGTGGCGGCCGGGCTCGCCCGCGCCGACGAGGTCGTCTCGGGCACGTGGTCGACGCACCGCGTCGCGCACACCCACCTGGAGACGCACGCGACCGTGGGCTGGATGGAGGAGGGCCGCCTCGTCCTCCGCACCAGCTCGCAGGTCCCGTTCCTCGTGCAGCGCGAGATCTGCCGGCTGTTCGAGCTCCCGCCGGAGGAGGTGCGCGTCTTCACGGCCCGCGTGGGCGGCGGGTTCGGCGGCAAGCAGGAGATCCTCACCGAGGACGTCGTGACCCTCGCCGTGCTCGCCACGGGCCGTCCGGTGCAGCTGGAGTTCACGCGGTCGGACGAGTTCACGCTCTCGCCCGCGCGGCACCCGATGCGGGTGGGCGTCACGGTCGGCGCGACCTCCGACGGCGTGCTCACGGCGCTCGCGGTCGATGTGCTCAGCGACACGGGCGCGTACGGCAACCACGGGCCCGGCGTCATGTTCCACGGCTGCAACGAGTCCATCGCGCTGTACCGCGCGCCGGCGAAGCGCGTGGACGCGCAGAGCGTCTACACGAACAACCTGCCGTCGGGCGCGTTCCGGGGCTACGGCCTCGGGCAGGTGATCTTCGCGATCGAGTCCGCGCTCGACGAGCTCGCGCGGCGTCTCGGCATCTCGGGCTTCGAGATCCGGCGGCGCAACGTCGTGGTGCCGGGCGATCCGCTGATCATCACGCACGCCGAGGGTCCCGACCTCGGCTTCGGCGGCAGCTACGGGCTCGACCAGTGCCTCGACCTCGCCGAGCAGGCGCTCCGCGACGGCGGCGGGGATCCCGTGCCCGCGGGCGACCGCTGGCTGGTCGGCGAGGGCATGGCCGCCGCGATGATCGCCACCATGCCGCCGCGCGGGCACTTCGCCGAGGTGCACGTGGCCATCGCCGCCGACGGGATGGTCACCGTGTCGGTCGGCACGGCCGAGTTCGGCAACGGCACGACCACCGTGCACGCGCAGCTCGCCGCGACCGCGCTCGGGACGACGCCCGACCGGATCCGCATCCGCCAGTCCGACACCGACGTCACCGGCTACGACACGGGCGCGTTCGGCTCGGCCGGGACGGTCGTCGCGGGCAAGGCCGTGCACGTCGCGGCGACCGCGCTCGCCGGCATGCTGCGGGAGGCGGCAGCCGCGCGCACGGGGATCCCCGCCGACGCGTTCGCCCTCGCGCCGGACGCGCTCACGGCTCCCGACGGGACGGCCGTGCCGATCGCCGACCTCGTGGGGTCCGACGGCCTCGCGGCGGAGGCCCGCGAGGAGGGCGCGCTGCGCTCCCTCGCGTTCAACGTGCATGCGTTCCGGGTGGCGGTGGATCCCGCGACCGGCGAGGTCCGCATCCTCCGCTCCGTGCAGGCCGTCGACGCCGGCACCGTGCTGAACCCCGCGCAGCTGCGCGGCCAGGTCGAGGGCGGCACGGCGCAGGCGCTCGGCACCGCGATGTACGAGGAGGTCGTGCACGACGGCGAGGGGCGGATCCTCACCGACGTGCTGCGGAACTACCACATCCCCCAGCTCGCCGACCTGCCCGTGACCGAGGTGCTGTTCGCCCGCACGCACGACGACCTCGGGCCGCACGGCGCGAAGTCGATGAGCGAGGCGCCCTACAACCCGGTGGCGCCGGCGCTCGCGAACGCGGTGCGCGACGCCATCGGGATCCGCCCGCACGACCTGCCGATGTCGCGCGACCGCGTGTGGCGGCTCCTGCACGGCGGCGGCCCGCAGCCGCGGTTCGACAGCCCGACCACGCTCGGGGAGCGGGGCACGCGGGAGTAGGACGCGGGGATCAGCCCGCCCGGCCGACGCGCCGACGCCGCGCCAGCACCAGCGCGCGCCCCAGCACGCCCACCACGAGCACGGCGGCGCC